>NZ_WSPP01000017.1:0-91517 GCF_009767705.1 Myroides sp. LoEW2-1
AGCCTAACCAATAAACATATTAATAATTTAATAGTAAAAAACATCTCCTACTCTTTTAGAATTATCAATTAAAATAAACACCTAAACCACCTTAAAAATCCATAATGTTTCACGTGGAACAAAAGAAAAAGGATATAAAAAGGGATTGTTCCACGTGAAACAATCCCTTTTTATATTATAGCTATACTTTAACTATCTTCCCATATGTATCAGTAAAATAGAGATATCCGTAGGAGTAACTCCGCTAATACGAGAAGCTTGAGATATCGTGATAGGTCTAATATTCTTTAGCTTCTCACGTGATTCAAATGATAGTGACACTATCTTATCATAATCAAAATTCTCAGGTATACGCACATCCTCCAACCTATTCAACTTATCAGCATTATTCTTTTCTTTCTCAATATACCCAGAGTATTTTACTTGGATCTCGGCCTGCTCAATAATCTCTTGATCTAAATTATGATCTTCTACATAAGCCTTTACTTTCTCAAATTTAAGAATGTCTTCCAGTTCAATTTGTGGACGAGAAAAGACCTTAAACATCTTATCAGGTTGAGTCATTAGAGATGAACCTTTGTCCTCCAAGATAGGGTTAGCTTCCTCTGTTTTTACACTTGTTTCCTTAAAGAATTGAACGAAGTTTTCAGCTTCTGTCTGCTTATGTTCCATTCTTCTCATACGTTCTTCGGTAGCTAAACCTAGTTCAAAAGACTTCGGTGTTAATCTAAAGTCTGCATTATCTTGACGTAATAAGGTACGGTATTCCGCACGAGATGTAAACATTCTATAAGGCTCTTCTGTCCCCTTCGTAATTAGGTCATCTATTAATACTCCTATATATGCTTCATCCCTTCTAAGGATTAACTCTCCTTCTTCTTTCACTTTCAAAGCCGCATTCATACCAGCCATTAATCCTTGTGCAGCTGCTTCTTCGTAACCAGTAGTTCCATTGATCTGTCCAGCAAAATACAATCCATCTACAAGTTTAGTTTCAAGCGAATGCTTTAACTGTGTAGGTGGAAAATAATCATATTCGATAGCATATCCAGGTCTAAATATCTTAGCATTCTCAAACCCAGCTACCGAACGAAGAGCCTTAAACTGAACCTCCTCCGGTAGTGAAGTAGAGAATCCATTTACATAGATTTCACAAGTATTCCACCCCTCAGGTTCTACAAATATTTGATGTCTATCTTTATCAGCAAAACGATTAATCTTATCTTCAATAGAAGGACAATAACGTGGTCCAATACTCTTAATTCGACCAGTAAACATAGGAGAACGATCAAAACCTTCTCTTAATAAATCGTGTACTTCAGGAGAAGTATACGTCATGTAACAGTCTCTTTGTTGAACTAATGGCTGCGTCACATCTAAGTACGAGAACTTAGAAGGGTTAATATCTCCCCCTTGCACTTCCATCTTACTATAATCTAATGATCGACCATCCACTCTTGGAGGTGTACCTGTCTTCATTCTTCCAGAAGTAAAACCAGCTTTCACAAGATCTTCTGTTATACCGTAAGCAGCACCCTCACCGGCTCTACCACCACCGAACTGTTTTTCTCCGATGTGGATAAGCCCATTTAAGAATGTACCATTCGTTAAAATAACTGTCTTAGCTTTTATCTCTAACCCAAGATTAGTTACTACACCTTCGATCTTATGATTCTTAATAATCAAAGATTTCACCATATCTTGATAAAAATCAAGGTTAGGTGTACCCTCTAACATAAGTCTCCAAGTCTCAGAAAAACGCATACGGTCAGACTGAACACGTGGAGACCACATAGCTGGTCCTTTAGACTTATTAAGCATCTTAAACTGGATCGCAGTCTTATCTGATACAATACCGGAATACCCTCCTAAAGCATCAATCTCTCTTACGATTTGCCCTTTTGCGATACCACCCATTGCAGGATTACATGACATCTGAGCGATGTTCTGCAAACTCATTGTAATCAATAAAGTTTTAGAACCCATATTTGCAGCGGCAGCAGCAGCCTCCGAACCAGCGTGCCCTCCACCTACTACTATTACATCATATTTATCTTGAAAAATACTCATTCATTAAATTTTAAAATTATTGTTCCACGTGGAACAAAGTCATCTTTTCATCTTCTTTACGACGCATTAAATCACTTTCTTCTTTAGTCTTATCCTTATATCCACAGTAATGTAATACACCATGAGCCATAACTCTTAGTAGTTCAGTATCAAAATCAACACCAAACTCTAATGCATTCTCTCTAACTCTATCAATGGACAAAAAAATATCACCTGAAATAATACTACCTTCCGTATAGTCAAAACTAATAATATCAGTCAAAGTGTCGTGATCAAGATACTTTACATTAATTTCATGTAAAAAATCATCAGTACAAAAAATATAGCTAATATCACCTAAGTAAAAATCTTCTGACTCTACAATATGTTCAATCCAATTTTCATACTTTTCTTCGTTATCTAACTGAAAATCAGTTTCATAATTAAAAATAACCATACTTATTTTCTATAAAAAATTTGAGTGCCAAAGGTACAATGAAAAATAAAAAACTTAGAAAATAAAAGCATAAATATTTCTTTACAAACAAATTAGCCCAGGATCAAAGAATAAAATAAGTAGATAAGTAAAATTAAGAAAAAATGCAAATGCCGGAACCAGGTAAATACAGGCTATAAAAATAGGAGTAGTAGAAACAAACTTATATCTCAAACTCTCCTTACTAACAATAGTTTACGATAGTATTCTTATACTATGGTACTACCAAACATCAACTTAAGAGATCAATAGAAAATAAAACTTAGAACTATCGATTAATATTGCTCATACCAAAAATCAAATATACAAAATATATACAACCAATACAGAAGAATAGCTACAAGTGTAGAAATAGAAAACACCTAAAACTTTGTGCAGTATTAATCTCATAAAAAACTACTTGCTCTCTACTCCCGAATATCGTAAATATACCACGAAGAAAACCCAAAGAATCAAATCAAAAAAAAATTTATCCAAAATCTAACCCTTCATAAATCTCATAAAAAAAAACTACTTGTCCTCTACTCCAGAATATCACAAATATACCACGAAGAAAACCCACAGAACAAAAACAAAATAAAATTCTATCCAAAATCTAAGGCTTCATAAATCTCATAAAAAAAACTGTTTGTCCTCTACTCCAGAATATCACAAATATACCACGAAGAAAACCCACAGAACAAAAACAAAATAAAATTCTATCCAAAATCTAAGGCTTCATAAATCTCATAAAAAAAACTGCTTGTCCTCTAATCCAGAATATCTCAAATATACCTTGGAGAAAACCCACAGAACAAAAACAAAATAAAATTCTATCCCAAATCTAAGGCTCTATAAATCTCATAAAAAAAACTGCTTGTCCTCTAATCCAGAATATCTCAAATATAAGCAGAAGAAAACCTACAGAACAAAATCAAAATAAAATTCTATCCCAAATCTAAGGCTCTATAAATCTCATAAAAAAAAATAACTGTCTCTTAGTACAGAATAGCACAATTATACCCTGGAGAAAACCCATAGAACAAAATCAAAATAAGATCATATCAAAAATCTAAGGCTCTATAAATCTCATAAAAAAAAATAACTGTCTCATAGTACAAAATACTACAACTATGGGACGAAAGGAAAAAAGAATGTCACTAAAAGCAACATTAAAATAAATACACTACTACCTTCAAAAAAAATTGAACAAAATAAAATTCTGATACTCCAAAATAAAATTGTCACTGACTATCAAAAAAAGTACATGTGTACAAACTACATAATGGGTGAAAAAAGCACAATTAAATAAAAAGACAATAAGCACTGGCAAAACTCGAGAAAAGAAAATCAATAAAAACAGAAAACAAAAAATATTTAAAAATCTCGAACCGCAAAAGAACAAATAATTTTTCCCATCACTTTACTCAAAATAGAAAAGCACACAAATCGTCGGAAAAATGTTCCACGTGAAAAAAACAATTTCAACCTTTATTAACAACATAAATTATTAATAAAAGAAAAAAGAAAATTTATAAAAAAAGATATGTATGTATATAGCTTGTTAATATGTAGCATAACTTTTTTCTATAGATTTCGTATTATCAATTATTAATACTTATCAACATATTATTAATTTTTAAATTGCTTAAAATTAAAGGATTATTTTGTTTATCAACATAGCTTATTATCGTTATCAACAACCTTTTTAGGATAAGTTTAGGTGTTAATTTCTGTTGATAAGTGCTTAGTTCATTATTGATATCTACCTAATAGTTTTTATAAAGTTAATTTGGAATTGACCTTCGATGTAGTGTATTGTAAAATTTTATTAAAATCCAAAAAATAGTTATTTCAAACTTTCCATATTTATCAACATTTTTTGTTGATTTATATATCATTGATTATCTGCTTTTTAAGCGATTTAATTATTTCTTATGTTGATAACACATAAGTAGCTAATTATTAATAGATTATAGTATTTAGTAAGATGTTGTCTTTTACCTGTTTTAGTTCTCTTATGTGCTAAATAGAGTTTAAATATTTCTGTAGTAAAGCAGATTTTACGCTTAATATAGACATGTTTTAATCCAGAAAATATTGTTTTAGAGAAGTAAAACTCCTTCTATTTTAAGTTGATATTTTCTCGAAAAGCAAGTTGTAAATCTTTTTGAAAGACATATTATTTCTTTTTACGTTATTATAAAAATGTCCGATTAATACTATTTTATATACACTTTAAATGCCATCTTCATCGTGTCATTTTATTTCTATTTTATGTATAAGTACATACTAAATTGTAGTTGTATGTCTATGTATTTACCCTTAAGGTTATTTCTTTTTTCTATGTGACGTATATCTTTCAAATGATTACTTTTTGAGTAGTTATATACTTATTAATTGACAGTTATGTTATCTTTGTAAAAAATTTTAAACAAAATGGCTAAGCAAGTTCGCGTGCGTTTTGCACCAAGTCCAACAGGGCCTTTACACATTGGTGGTGTAAGAACCGCGTTATTCAATTATTTATTCGCTAAGAAGCACAACGGAGTATTCTATATTAGAATAGAAGATACTGACCAAAATCGTTTTGTACCAGGAGCTGAGGCTTATATATTAGAAGCTTTAGAATGGTTGGGGATTTCACCAGATGAGACTATCGGTAAGAATGAAAAGTTCGGACCATATAGACAGAGTGAACGCAAGGAATTGTACAAACAATATGCTGATCAACTGATCGAAAGTGGATGGGCATACTACGCTTTTGATACTGCTGAAGAATTAGATCAATTGAGAAAAGACGCTGAAGCTGAAGGAAAGACATTTATATATAATCATACGAATAGAGAGCAGCTGAGTACTTCTCTTAAATTAAGTAAAGAGGAAGTAGATGCTAAGATAGCTAATGGTGAGGCTTATGTTATCCGCTTTAAGACTCCTGTAGGAGAGACTTTACATCTAAAAGATATTATCAGAGGTGATATCAAGTTCGAAACGAGCTTATTAGATGATAAAGTGTTGTATAAAAGTGACGGAATGCCGACATATCACTTAGCTAATATCGTGGATGATCATCTTATGGAGACATCACACGTGATTAGAGGTGAAGAGTGGTTACCTTCTCTTCCACTACACGAGTTGTTATACAAAGCATTCGGATGGGAAGCTCCTGAGTTCGCTCACCTTCCTCTAATCCTTAAGCCAGTAGGTAACGGTAAGTTATCTAAGCGCGATGGAGATAAATTAGGATTCCCTGTGTTCCCATTAGATTGGCAAGATCCTACATCTGGAGAGAAATCTTCTGGATATAGAGAGAGAGGATTCTACCCTGAGACTGTGGTGAACTTCCTTGCTTTACTTGGATGGAATGACGGTACAGATCAAGAGATTTTCTCATTAGAAGAGCTAGTAGAGAAGTTCGATTTAACACGTGTGCACAAGGCAGGTGCTAAGTTTGACCCAGAGAAGAATAAATGGTTTAACCAGCACTATCTGAAACTACAAAGCGATGCTGACTTAGCTAAGGCATACCAAGTAATCTTAAAAGAGAATGGTATCGAGGCGACAGATGCTTATGTAGAGAAAGTAGTGGGATTAATCAAAGAGAGAGCAACATTCGTAGCTGATTTCTATGAGTTGAGTGATTTCTTCTTTGTAAAGCCAACAGAATATGATGCTAAGGCATTAAAGAATTGGAAAGAAGATACCTCTGGTATTATGACACAAGTGTCTGATGTAATAAAAGGTATTGAGACATTCGAAGCGAAGAATATAGAGTCTATCGTGAAGGATTGGATCAATGAGCAAGGTATCGGAATGGGCAAAGTGATGCAACCACTTCGCCTTAGTTTAGTAGGTGCTGTAAAGGGACCAGACTTATTTGACATCATCGAGATGATAGGAAAAGACGAAACTGTCGATAGAATAAAGTTAGCTATTCAAAGAAATAACTAACTTACTAATAAAGTTTAGCAAAGGGGCTCATGTTTCATGAGCCCCTTTTTTTGTATAGTTAACCTATAGAATAGTTTTTTTGTTAAAAAAAATGTAATTTTATAGCATACTAATGCATTCAAAAATGAAAAAGTTACTGTTTTTATTTTCTTTAATGCTTTGTAGTTTATGTTTTTCATGTAGCAATGATGACAATAAATTAGGAGACAAAGCTGAAGAAGCGTGGAACCATTTTGTACAAAAACACCTTGTTGGTGAATGGGTGCCTAATAAAATTGAAATTAAACCAATAATAGGTGAGGTTTTATTATCTACCCCTTATCCTCACAAGGATGGATGTGATCGCGATATCCTGTCTATGTCTGAAAATTTTGAAGGAGCATTTAGCGTATACAGTGAATCCTGTAGTATTGTGAACTACCCATTTAAGTGGAAACACCAAATAGGCACATTGAGTTTTGAGTTTGATAACCGCATCTTAACCGCTTTTTTATTAAAAAAATCCAATGAGTATTTAGTATTAGATTTTAAAGCTATAGATGCGTTACCTATCTTGACTAAATATTATCCAGATATTGCTACTTTACCAGCTGAAGAACTTGCATTGCTTGTGGTAAAGGTCACTTTTTTGAAAAAAGCGAATTAGGTTAATTCTTTTGAGTTACTTTGTAAATAATTAAATATAAATAAATTGTTATGAATCCAACTATTATTGTAGGGGTAATTATAGTAGTAATTATCTTTTTGGGAATTTTTACTGTTAAGCAGCAAAGTGCTGTTGTTGTACAACGTTTTGGTAAGTTTAATAGTATTCGTCAATCTGGTTTGAATTTTAAAATTCCGGTTGTGGATAAAATTGCAGGAGTGGTTAACCTTCGTATTCAGCAATTAGACGTATTGATTGAAACAAAAACAAAGGACAATGTATTTGTTAAGTTGAAAGTTTCAGTACAGTTTAAAGTGATCCAAGATCGCGTATATGACGCATTTTATAAATTAGAGTATCCTCATGATCAGATTACATCCTATGTTTTTGACGTAGTACGTGCTGAAGTACCGAAACTTATCTTAGATGACGTATTCGAGCGCAAGGATAATATCGCTGTAGCTGTTAAAGCAGAATTGAATGAAGCTATGACCACTTATGGTTATGATATCATTAATACTCTAATCACAGATATTGATCCGGATATCCAAGTTAAAAATGCGATGAACCGTATTAACGCTGCTGATAGAGAAAAAGTAGCTGCGGAGTATGAAGCAGAAGCAAGTAGAATACGCATTGTAGCGAAAGCTAAAGCAGAAGCAGAATCTAAGCGTTTACAAGGACAAGGTATTGCAGATCAGCGTAGAGAAATTGCTCAAGGATTAGTAGAGAGTGTTGACGTATTGAATAAAGTGGGTATTAATTCACAAGAAGCATCAGCTTTAATTGTTGTAACTCAGCATTATGATACACTGCAATCAGTGGGTGGTGAAACAAACTCTAACTTAATCTTATTGCCAAATTCACCTTCTGTTGCAACAGATATGTTAACGAATATGGTTGCTTCATTTGCAGCGAGTAGTAAAGTTAAAGATATGATGGAAACTCCCAATATTGCATTAGCTAAAAAAGGAGGTTATAAGCAACAAAATAACGATAATGAAGATGACCTTAACTAGGTTAGAGAACGTTCTTTAAAACGTATAATAGAATCAAAAAAGGCTAATTACATTGTAATTAGCCTTTTTTGATTATTGTCTTCTCTTTTTAAAGAGATATTTTAAAACAGTTGTAATTACAAAAGCTTGTAAACTCCCAGAAGATTTTACAAAGTTTGCAATAGAACCGACTGTATTTTTTACTAATCTATCAGGTGATAATTCTTCTTTAATATCGTCTACAGATTGAAAAATCTTTTGGTAGTGTATTTCGCGTTTGACTTCCAAAATCTTTAAATCCGAATTAATTTCCTCTAAGGATGTATATTGCTTTCTCATGAGTTCGATTCGAATTTAATCATTAAATAATATTTCTGATAGTTTTTTTATCAAAGGTCTCTCTACTAAAGATTTTCTAAATGAATAAGCAATAATAGAAACTAAGATATAGAAACTACCAACAATTAAAAACCCTGTTGAAGTACTATTAAAAGCTTCACCGATAGCATAGGCTGCGAACAAGGATATAAACAATAAGGCCAATGTTGAAAATAAGCTTACTAATATCAATGTCATAAAGATACTACCAGCTTTGACACTTACTTTAAAGCCCCATAAGCGATAATAGTCTAATGTTGACTTGATAAATTCTTCCGAATTTTCTTTAATATTAGTCATTTCTGATTTAACCTCGTCGAAAGCCATATTACAAAATCTAATTATTTTTTAACGTTATCAGCAGCATCATTTGCTTGTTTCTTCAATGCAGCTAATTTATCTTCTAAAGTTGCAATTACTTCATCTCTTTTCTTTCCTGAAGTATTTACAAAGTGCTCAAAACCCTCTTCAAAATCGTGTTTTTTCTTTTCAACAGCACTGCGAACTTGTTTTTTAAGTTCGTCAATTTTGTCTTCAAGATCTTCCTTAGATTCATCAAAAGTTTTCTTGATTTTCTTTCTTGTTTTTTTTCCTTCATCAGGAGCAAAAAGTATTCCTAAGCCTGCTCCTACTGCTACTCCAGCTAATACTGCAAGTACTGTACCTCCTAAACGATTTGACATAACATTGATTTTTTGATTATTATCTAATAAAGTTAGAAAAAAATCACCTCTTTAACTGTTAAAAACAAGTTAAAGAGGTAATTAAATTATATTTTACACAAAAGATTAGGAGTTTATTTTTGCTCTACTTTAGCCCAAGTATCTCTTAATCCAACTGTTTTATTAAATACTAATTGATTCGGTTTACTGTCTTTATCCACACAGAAATACCCCATTCTTTGGAATTGGAATTTATCACCTTCTTTAGCTGTACTTAAACTTGGCTCTAAATAGCCTTTTACAATCTCTAAAGAGTTAGGGTTTACAAATTCTAAGAAGTCTACTTCTTTATTACCATCGGGATTTTCATCTACGAATAAACGATCGTAAATACGAACTTCTGCTTCTACTGCATGAGCTGCAGAAACCCAGTGAATCGTCCCTTTTACTTTGCGTTTACTTGCTTCTGATCCACTACCACTTCTACTATCTGCATCATAAGTTGCATGTATTTCAGTGATATTTCCGTGCTCATCTTTAACGACACTTTCACCTTTGATAATATAAGCATTCTTAAGGCGAACTTCTTTTCCAAGCGTTAATCTAAAGAATTTGCTATTAGCTTCTTCTTTGAAATCTTCTCTTTCAATATAAAGCTCTTTAGAGAACGGAACTTTGCGATAAGTCATTACCTCTTCTTCTGGGTTGTTCTCTGCGTCTAACCATTCTTCTTGTCCTTCAGGGTAATTTGTAATCACCAATTTTACAGGATCCAAAACAGCCATGACACGTGGAGCAATTTTATTTAAGTCTTCGCGAATACAAAATTCTAAAAGTGATACATCTATTAAATTATCGCGCTTAGCAATACCAATAGTATCAGCATAGTTTCTTATAGAAGCTGCTGTATATCCTCTTCTTCTCAATCCTGAAATAGTAGACATACGCGGATCATCCCATGCTGTTACATGTCCTTCACTTACCAAGCGAGCAAGTTTTCGTTTACTTACTACCGTATGCGATAAGTTTCGTCTTGCAAACTCGCGTTGTTTTGGTCTAATATTGTCTTCAGTAACCACTTGATCTAAGAACCAATCATATAGTTCTCTATGAGGTAAAAATTCTAAAGTACAGAAAGAATGAGAAATACTTTCAATATAATCACTTTCACCGTGTGCCCAGTCGTACATTGGATAAATGCACCAAGCATCTTTAGTTCTGTGGTGTGCTTTTTTTATAATTCTGTACATGATCGGATCACGCATCAACATATTCTTGTGAGACATGTCTATTTTTGCTCTTAGAATATGTGCTCCTTCTTCAAATTCTCCATTTTTCATTCTCTCGAATAAATCAAGGTTTTCTTCTATAGAACGATTTCTATATGGACTATCTACACCAACTGTAGATGGAGTACCTTTCTGTTGAGCCATAACTTCTGAAGTTTGGCTATCTACGTATGCTTTGCCATCTTTAATCATTTGGATAGCCCAGTCGTATAGCTGTTGGAAATAGTCAGATGCATAAACTTCATTTGCCCATTTATACCCAAGCCATTCTACGTCCTGTTTGATTGCGTCAACAAACTCCTGTTCTTCTTTAGACGGGTTAGTATCGTCAAAACGCAAGTTAACTGGCGCATTGTACTTTAACCCTAATCCAAAATTTAAACAAATAGAACTCGCGTGACCAATGTGTAGGTACCCATTTGGTTCAGGCGGAAAACGGAAATGAAGTTTTTCTGTTGGCAAACCATTTTTTAAATCCTCTTCAATGATTTGCTCAATAAAGTTTAATGATTTCTCTTTTGTTGACATGGATTTTATTTATATAATACTCACAAAGGTATCAAAAAACAAATCAACTTCGATGGATTTATTATCTTTCCTTGCTATAGACCGTAAAAAAATGTCGTAATTTTAGCCTTTATTTATTTTAATTATTGACTAATGGGAATTATTCGTTTAAACAATATTCGCGTATATGCTTTTCATGGTTGTATGGAAGAAGAAGCTAAGATAGGATCTGACTATCGTGTAGATGTTACTGCTAAGGGAGTATTTAGAGATGCTGCTACTTCTGATAACCTGGTTGACGCTATAGACTACGTGCATTTGAACAAAATAGTGAAAGAGGAAATGGCAATTCGCTCTAACCTTTTAGAACACGTATGTGAGAGAATCATCAAAAGGGTTTTAAAAGAAATTGAAATGGTTACGGATATCACTGTTGCAGTTTCGAAAATTAATCCTCCTATTGGCGGAGATGTCGAATCTGTAACGGTTGAAATGCAGGAAGTTAGATAAAACCTAAAAAAAATATACAACTTTTAGAGTAAAAGGCTTTTGAACTTTCAAATTATTTGCTAAGTTTGCAATCCAATTCGGAACAATGGCTTCGTGTCCGAGTGGCTAGGAAGCGGTCTGCAAAACCGTCTACAGCGGTTCGAATCCGCTCGAAGCCTCAAAAGGATAGTTGTTTAACTATCCTTTTTTTGTATCCAATAATGATATATCTGTGAATAAAAAAAGCCTTAGAGATTCTCTAAGGCTTTTACTTATTTTGTATTTTCTGTAGCGGTTGTTTGGAAGTATTGCTTTACACAGTCTATTGTCGATTTTGGTAAAATTCCTTTCATCATTATTCCAAAACCAAACACCATGATGATGATACTGCTGATTTTTTTTACTTTCAAGATATTTTGATACGTTAACTTCTTGCGTAATTGCTTTGCTAAGAATATTTTAAATAAATCTGTGATAAAATAAGCCAGAATAGTAAAGCCAAAGAAAGTGAACATCTTTTTTGGATCCATGTCCATTTGAGGTCCAATTGTAATGATTATTCCCAACCAGAATCCCAACACACCTACATTGATAAAGTTTAATAGAAAACCTTTCGCAAAGAGGTTAAGATATTCTCTCCTTAGGTTAGGTGGAGCTATTTGCAGTGTTTGTACTTCTACTTTTTTGAGTTTGATAAAGGAGATTATTCCATAGGTAATCATGATAATTCCTCCAAAGATAAAAAGTGCAGGGTCGTCTTTTATGGCATTGATCAGTTTAAAACTACTAAAGAAGGCAATAGCAAAGAAGATAGCATCAGCTAAAATAACTCCCATATCAAGAGCTATCGCTGCTTTAAACCCTCTCGTTATACTTGTTTCAATAAGAATAAAAAAAACAGGACCTATCATAAAACTTAGGAAGAACCCCAAAGTCATACCTGTTAGCAAACCATCAAACATTTTATATAATTAAAAAATGCCAATCATAATAATTGGCATTTAATTATTTCGCAAGTTACAGCTTTTTGGAACAATACTAAAAAATGTTATTCAACTTTTTTAATTGTACCCCCAGCTATTGTTTTTTCATTTAATGTTTTTGGATTCCCATATACGGAAATCGATCCTCCTGCTCTTACTTTCGCATCAGCAACATCAGTGGCATTGATACTCGCTTTACCTCCAGCATTTACTGTGACTGATGTTTGTTTGGTTACAAGTTTGCTATTGATAATATCAGCTCCCGAGTTTGATAATGCATCTTGTACATTTGCTTTACCAGTTAATCTAATTATAGATCCAGCACCTGCTTTGACATTTACTTTATCGGTATCTATGTCTAATTTAATGGATGAGCCTGTTTTTCCTTGTACGTCTAATACATTGGCATTCAATGTACCTTTTCCAACAACGTTAGCACCTTCTCCTGCATTAATCTCATTTAGCTCTTTGTAATACAGAGTAACCTTTATCTCATCACCTTGATAACTGTTAGTGAAATTCATCTTTATTTTTAGATGTTCATTCTTGTTGATGACATTGACGTTATCTTGTTTTTTGCCCTCGATTTCTATCTTGGTACTTCCTGTAGTAGGAATTAAAGTTACTTCTATTTGGTCGAAAACACTTAGCTTTTTAAAAGAACCAATTTCTTTATCTATCTGTGCAAAAGAAATTTGAGCAACCAATAAAGTAATTAATACGGCTAATTTTTTCATAATCTAATTTAATTTTTTAATGAAATTGTAATCCAATTGTTTCTTTACTAAATCTGCATTTTTTACAGTAACAACAACCTCATCTCCAAGTTGCAGAAGATTCTTTGTTGCTTGTCCAACTAAGGCATATTGCTTTTCGTCGAAAACGTAATAGTCTTCTTTTATTTCTCTAATGCGAACCATTCCTTCACATTTGTTTTCTATGATTTCTACGTAGATTCCCCATTCAGTAACACCAGATATAACACCTACAAACTCTTTTCCTTGTTGGTCCTGCATATACTTTACCTGCATGTATTTGATACTATCTCTTTCGGCAGTTGCAGCCAGGTTCTCCATAGAAGAACAATGGTTACATTTTTTCTCAAATTCATCTACTTTAGCAGACTCACCATTATCTAAATAGTGTTGCAGTAGGCGGTGTGCCATTACGTCTGGATAACGTCGTATTGGCGAAGTAAAGTGAGAATAATAGTCAAATGCTAAACCGTAGTGACCGATGTTGTTGGTAGAATAACTTGCCTTACTCATGGTGCGTATAGCTAATGTATCTACTAAATTTTGTTCTTTTTTACCATTGACATCCTTTAGTAGTTTATTCAGTGATTTTGATACACTTGACTTTGTCTTAAAGTTGATTGTGTGTCCAAATCTCGCAATGACAGATTGAAGAGCAAATAGCTTTTCTTGATCTGGTTCATCGTGCACACGATATACGAATGTCTTCTTTTGTTTACCAATAAATTCTGATACTTTTCTATTGGCAAGTAACATGAATTCTTCAATCAAATGGTTTGCTTCTTTTGCCTCTTTAAAAAAGACTCCTACTGGTACATCATCTTCGTTCAAGTTAAATTTCACTTCCACTTTGTCAAAAGAGATTGCCCCATCACTCATGCGTTTTTTGCGCAATTGTTTAGCTAAATCATTCATTTTTAACACTGCTTCAGCTACTTCTTCACTGACTGTTTGCGTTTCTCCTGTAATAGAAATGCTCTCTGGAATTACTCTATCCTCAGTTTCAATGATGTATTGTGCTTCTTCGTAAGCCATACGTTGATCTGAATGCGTCACTGTACGACCAAACCACTTGTCGACAATCTCTGCCTTGTCATTTAACTGAAATAGGGCTGAGAAAGTATATTTATCTTCATTAGGTCTAAGTGAACAAGCAAAGTTAGACAACACTTCAGGTAGCATTGGAATTGTTCTATCTACTAAATAAATAGAAGTAGCTCTATTATAAGCTTCTTCGTCTAAGATAGTTCCTTCTTGTACGTAGTGTGATACGTCAGCAATGTGGATACCTATTTCGAAATTGCCATTTTCAAGTTTTTGGAAAGACAAAGCATCATCAAAATCTTTTGCGTCTTTTGGGTCAATAGTGAAAGTAAGAATATCGCGCATGTCTTTTCGTTTCGCTATTTCACTTTCAGCTATAGAGGTATCTAATTTGTTTGCAAATTCTTCTACTTCTTTTGGAAATTCTGTAGGTAAACCATATTCTGCCAAAATAGCGTGTATTTCAGTATTGTGTTCTCCTTGTTTACCTAATACTTTCATTACTTTCCCGAAAGGACTATCTGCTTTTTCTGGCCAATCTTCTATCTCAACTACAACTACATCACCATCTCGTGCTTCTCCTACTTTTTCTTTTGGAACGAAGATATCAGTATACATCTTAGCATCAGCTGTAGATACAAAAGCAAAGTTCTTTTGAATTTCAATAACACCCACAAACTGTATTTTGTGTCTTTCTAAAACCTCAACAACTTCTCCTTCTGGTTTTTTACCTTTTCGTTTGTTGTAAATATAAGCTTTGACAAAGTCGCCATCTAACGCTTTATTTAAATTATTTGTAGGAATGAATACGTCGTCTTCCATTCCCTCACATACCAAGTATGCTGTTTTACGCGAAGTCATATCGATATAACCTTCAACATAATTAGCTTTAGGGATAAAGCGATATTTACCAGTTTCTATTTCTTCTATCTTTCCTTTTGAGATTAAGTGTTTAAGTTCTTTTATTATCTCGTTTCTTCCTTGCGTATCGTTTACTTCTAATTGACCAGCAATTTGCTTGTAATTATAAGATTTAGTAGTGTTCTTAGACAAGAACTTTAATATTTTTGGAGCAAAGTCAAACGACTTATTCTTTTTATGTTTAATTTTTTTTGCCATTTTCTAATTCATTTGTTTACCTCTATTCAGGTTCATAATTATCCTTAAAAGTACGAATTACTTACTGGTTTATCCTACTTTTTGGATTAATTTAATTTGATTTTTATACATTAATTTATTAATTGCTGTCATTATGAGCAAAGTTTTGAAGCAATGTGAAATGTAATAATTTCCCAGAAAGGGAGATGGAAGAATTATTTTTTTCTATACTCATTGATAGTAATACAGTACTGTAGAGTGCCAGTACAATTTAATGTGACAAAGTTAATGCGCTCTATTGTACTTTCCAAAATTTACGGGTAAAGCTTGTATCAATTACGGAAGAAAATGAGAAATTAAATCATTATCACGGTCTACGTGATAGTTGTTTAAAAATGGATAGTGTAATCGTATTTTCCTTTTTTGTAATATTCTACGCTTTGAGGTTCATTATTTCTGAAGTAAGTCTTTTCTGCTATTCTGCCTTTCTTGTCGTAAACCTCCCATACTGATAGCATTCCACTATTAAATAAGAAGTATTCATTCTTTTCTCCCGTATTGTGGAAGTTAATTTGAGCCTGGATGACTCCCTCTCTATAATTCTTTTCAAACTCCTTTACCCCATTGGAATAATACGAGATAATGTTGCCATCTAAAAGACCATTCGAATAGCTGTAAGAGGCTTTTAATTTGCCGTTCTCGAAGTAGATTCTCAGCTCACCTTCTCTTTTTCCTTCCACATAATTCACTTCAGAGAATAGGATGCCATTTCGGTAGAATGACTTGTACTTGCCCGTTTTATAACCATCGACATACAAAGCCTCTTCCTCTATGATATTGTGATCGTTGTACCTTACAACTTTTCCTTGTAAAGGCTTTCCATTTAGTTCGAATAAAACGGGTTCTTCTTGTTCTTGGCTATATACGGATAATGAACTGAATGTAGCCAGAATAAAGATTCCTGTGATTAAGTTGCTATTCATCTTCTTTTGTATTGAAGTTTTCAATTGCTTTGACTACTAAGGGTAGATAGACACTTTTGTAAATGACGTCACTTTCATCAACCAACGTTCCATCGGCATTGCATATATTGGGTGAAATTATTTGATACCCATTTCTAAAGATTCTCTGTATGTAAACTTCTATGGCTACATACTCTTTGTGCTCCCCGTGTAGTATTCCATTTTTGTAGTTTACCTCTCTTTTTAGGTAACCATTTTTGTCAAAAACTTGTCGGAGTCCTTCTCTTTTATTGTGAAGGTAATACGCTGTTTCTTTGACAACTCCAGTTTTTGTATAGATTACTTCAGGCCCTTCTTTGAGGTGGTTTTTGTATATTCTCTTAATAAAAACCTTTCCGTTATCATGATAATAGTATAGCTCCCCATCTAAGTTGTCATTGATATAGGTAGCTTTTAGTTGCAAAATGCCCTTGTCGTATTTATTGTAAACACCATTTAGCATGTCGTTTTTATAGCTGTGTTCTCCTGTCAATTTACCACTTGCTGTATATTGTTTAAAGATTCCGTCTTTAAGGCCTTTGATATACTTGCCTTGTTGCTCGATTTGTCCATTAGGAAAGTAGGTAGTTAGTTCACCGTTTAATATATTGTCTTTATACGTACCTTTATATTTGAGTTTTCCATTGCTGTAATACACTGTGTTTTCGCCTTCCTTAAGTCCATTTACCAAGGTTGTTTCTTCAGCTAATTGATCATTGGAAAAATAGGCTTTAAGCTTTCCGTTTAGCGGCTTATTCCCGTCGGCATAGACATAAGTCCCATTGACTAATTGAGCTTGACTATGCATAGAGATTAGCAGAACAAGTAGAAAGAGTAAATATTGAATCTGTTGTTTTTTCATGTCAATTTTTAGTTAAGTAGAATGAACACCTTATAAAGGTAACTAATTTAATAAGTTGATTTTTAAAATAGTACAGCTTACTTTAATAGATAATCTACTATGTATTGACGTCAGCCACTGGATTTATTTATTGTCTTATATTCCATAGTGGTTTGAGAATAGTTATCAGGTTTAAGGTCATTTGTTGTTTCGTTTTACTTCGCATTTCAAGAGGGTTGTCTTTAAGGTATTTGCTTTAGTTCTATTGAAATAGATTATTGTATGTAAATTTTTGTATTTTAGAAAACCAACAAAAAACTTTAATTATGAAAACAATATCTTATGTGCATGGGGCATCCTCTATTCCCTTGCTGGGCGAAACTATTGGCCAAAATCTAAAGCGAACCGTTGATAAATATCCAGATAAAGAAGCTGTGGTAAGTGTTTACCAGAATTACAGGGCTACTTATCGCGAGTTTTATGAACAGACAACTCAGGTGGCCAAAAGTTTATTAGCAAAGGGAGTGATTAAGGGAGATCGCGTCGGTATTTGGGCACCCAATTGTTATGAATGGGTTTTGATGCAGTATGCGACTGCGCGTATTGGTGTCATATTGGTAAATATTAACCCTGCTTATCGCGCGCATGAACTTGAATTTGCAATCAATCAATCCGAAGTATCTTTTATTGTATCAGCTGAAAGTTTTAAGTCAAGTGATTATCGAAAGATGATTTCTCTTGTTTTTGAAGATTGTCCAAGCTTGAGGGAGGTGGTTTTTTTAGGGGAAGAATGGACAGAATTTTTGAAGCAAGCAGACCATATTTTTGAAGAAGATTTTGTTCTAATTGAAGAATCAGTTCAGTTTAGTGAGGCTGTGAATATTCAGTATACTTCAGGGACAACTGGATTTCCCAAGGGAGTTACGCTAACACATCACAATATTCTAAACAATGGCTATTTTATCGGTATTCGATTAAAGTACTCCGTAAAAGATAGGGTGTGTATTCCTGTTCCTTTTTACCATTGCTTTGGGATGGTTATTGGCAATTTGTGCTGTATTGCTCATGGAGCAACCATTGTCATACCCAATGACGGATTTGATGCTAATAAAACGCTGCAAACCGTTCAAGATGAAAAGTGTACTTCTCTATATGGTGTGCCTACTATGTTTATCGCAGAACTGCAACTTCCCAATTTTAAGGATTATGATTTAAGTACCCTGCGTACGGGTGTTATGGCGGGGTCTTTATGCCCTGAAAGTATTATGAAGCGCGTTAAAAGTGAAATGCACATGGAAGAAGTGAGTATCTGTTACGGAATGACCGAAACTTCTCCAGTATCTACGCAAACGCATATTGGTATTGATATAAAGAAGCAAACGACTACCGTAGGTACTGTGCAGGATCACTTAGAAATCAAAATTGTAGATCCAGAAACAGGTAATATTCTCCCTCGAGGAGAAGCAGGAGAACTTTGTACTCGTGGATATTCTGTTATGTTGAAATATTGGAATAATAGGACTATGACTTCAGAAGTATTGGATGACAATAGGTGGATGCACTCTGGGGATTTAGCGACAATGGATGAAGATGGGTATATCTCTATTACAGGGCGTATTAAAGACCTTATCATTCGCGGAGGGGAGAACATATCTCCGAAGTGGATTGAAGACTTCTTATACACTCATCCCGCTATTGCTGATGTACAAGTTATTGGTGTTCCAAGTGAAAAATATGGAGAGGAAATTATGGCTTGGGTTATACTCAAAGAAGGTCAAAGTGCAACTATGGATGAATTGAGAGCTTATTGTGATCAAAAGATTGCGCATTTTAGAATTCCAAAGTATTGGAAGTTTGTTACCGAATTTCCGATGACTATTTCTGGCAAAGTTAGAAAAGTAGAAATGAGACAAATAGCAATCGAAGAATTAGGTTTGTAGAAGATAAAAAGTTTTAACTTTGTAGTGTATAATATAACACAACAATAAAATGAAGATTTCTATAGGAAATGACCATGCAGGTCCAGCATATAAACAAGCAATTGTCAAGTATTTAGAAGAAAAAGGACATACAGTTACTAACTATGGGACTGATTCTTTTGATTCAGTAGATTATCCAGATTTTGCTCATAAGGTAGGTACTGATATTGATGAAGGCAAAGCTGATTTAGGTATCGTAATCTGCGGAAGTGGAAACGGTATAGCGATGACTGCTAATAAACATCAAGGTGTGCGTTGTGCTCTTTGTTGGACCAAAGAGATTGCTGAGTTAGCAAGACAGCATAACGATGCTAATGTGGTTAGTATTCCCGCTCGTTTTACGTCTATTGAACAAGCTATTGCAATTGTAGAAGCTTTCTTGAATACAGCTTTCGAAGGAGGAAGACATCAGAATAGAGTGAATAAAATTACTTGTGCCTAAACAAGTTTTAACAATATAGAAAAGTCCATAATGCTAATTATGGACTTTTTTTTTTTGTATACTATTACTCTATTTCGAAGATAGCTTGTATTTCTACCACAGAGTTGACCGGAACAGAAGTAGCACCCAGAGTACCTCTTGCATGTTTGCCCTTCTCTCCGAATATAGCTACAGATAAGTCTGATGCCACATTCATTAGATTAGCGTGCTGAGCGTAGTCAGGAGCCGTGTTGAATATACCTGTTAGCTGTACGGTTTTCTTTACTCTGTTGAGGTCACCATCTACAGCTAATTTAAGCACCGCGATTACATTTAGCATCGTCTGTTCAGTCGCTTGCTTTGCTTGTTCTTCTGTGACATCTACACCTACCTTACCAGGATATAATACTTTACCCTCTTTTAAGGCTACCTGATTGATGAATATTAGATTTCCACTGCGTGAGTAAGGCGTGTAGTTTCCCACAGGATTTGGCGCTACAGGTAGTATGATGTTTTTTTGTTTAAGCGTGGTTTCTACATCAGTGACTACTTGTTTAGGCGTCATTTCTTCTTTCTTTTGAAAAGTTCCTTTTAAGGCTTTGGCAACTTTAGCGAAGTTTTGACCTTGCGTATAAGCGATTAGCAGTTCGCTTTCGCTGGGACGTTGTACCGTTTTGTTTGAAGCAAGGCTACTGGCTCCCAAGACGCTATTGCCTTGAGGGATGCTATTATCCAGCTTCTCCGTAGCTCTGATGCCATTCGGTACGAGTATCATCCCATGTACTGCTAAGCTGTTCCAAAACGACTGTAATGCGAGCTCCTTCCCTGCTCCGCTACCAGCAGACATAAATACGGCTGTAGGTATTCCCTCCAGAGCATGAGCAGTCCACAGATCTACAGTCTTCGCGAGAAAGGCACTCATCGGAGTACTGATGTTACCAAAGTACACAGGAGATCCCCATACGATGCCATCATAAGTCGGTAGCTCCTCAGGAGTAGCTATCTGTAGATCATGTAACAGTGCATTTGCTGAAGGTTGTACTATTTTTATAGTCGCCTCTGTGTGAGGGTTGCTTTCTATTCCCTTAGCGATTTCTTGTGCCATTCTATACGTACCACCTGTATCAGAGTGGATAAGTACTAATATTTTGGTTAGGGTATCTTTTGCCATGATCTGTGTCGTTGTGAAGAATAGTGTACAAGTGATTAGTGCAGTATATAATGCTTTCATATTAATTATTTAAAGTATAATCACAAAGGTATACTTGCAGTTTATATTATATTTGTCAAAAAATATATGCAAAACGCCAATATCAAATGTGGATTGACCGAGAAACTCTTAGGAGTATATGATGATACTAATGAGGTACAGGCGTATGTATGGTATGAAGACAACTTCGTTCACGATGAGTATCAGCACGCTCATCAGCGATATCAGCTCACCTACGTAGAACAGGGCTATCAGTACCTTCATGTAGATAACTGTATCTATCTAGTCCCTCAGTATCACATAGCATGGATACCTTCAGGACAGCAGCACGCTACTACCTCTACAGCGAAGGATATCAACCTAAAAGTACTGTTGTATAAAGAGGTGCCAGCTGACTCATTCTATGATCAAGTGCACATCTTCCCTGCTCCTACTGTGCTGAGGGAGATGCTACAGTATGTGACGAAGTGGAATAGAGTAATCGAGACAGAATTAGAGAAAGAACAGTTCTTACAGGCTATTCTTATGAGTTTAAAATCGTTCTGTGAAGAGAATCAATCGCTCCAATTACCTATTCCTACCGATCATAGGTTAATACCTGTATGCACGTATATCAATGAGCATCTTACCTCAACGCTTGACTTAGATGAACTAGCCAGTATCTCTACCATGTCTGTGCGCAATCTACAGCGCCTGTTCAAACTGGAGACAGGTATCACTCTACAGAAATACCTTCAGATCATCCGCATCTTGAAGAGTATAGAGCTAATAGATACAAGAGAATTTACCTTGAGTGAAATCGCTTTTAAAGTAGGTTATAAGAGCTTAGTGGCTTTTAGAAACTCCTATTTTGACATAGTGAAAGTATATCCTAAAATTAAAAAATAAGGGTATACACCCCTGACAAAAGGTTGTCACTACCCTACTCTACCTTTGCTCCATAATCTTAACAATATACAGAATGATACGAGTAAGTAATGCACCAGTGTGTGCGATGGAGTTCACCAGTTTTAGAAAGAAAACCACAGTAAATGATGACGAATTATTAGTTGCAGTAGCCCGATTTGAGCGTCAATTGGCGCAGGTAGAAGGTATTGTCTATCATACCTTGGTTCGCAACTATGATAACGAGTATGCTAATGTGCTGTTCGCTACTTCTATGGAGGTGATTAAGACCTTAGAAACAGTGATAGGAAACACCAAAGAAACCCAAGACTTCTTCAGTATGGTAGACATGAGTACTGTGCAGGTAGAGTATCACCAGATAAACAAGTTTAATTTCACAGTGCCTTCCTACTTTGGTTGTATAGAGAATGGTAAGTTTTCTCTTAAAGATACTACTCAAGCCTCTACTCTATTATCTGTCTCGGATGCTGTAGAACAAGCTTATCTCAAAGCTTTTGACAACACTAAAGGACACTTTATCTCCACTCGTGGCGATAACCAATATGCCGAAATCGTATTAGGTCAAACCTTTGGCAATACGAAGGAGATTTGCTACGGTTATTTTGGGAATGAAGCTTGCCTTTCTCTTCTTGGTTTAATCGACGAGAGCAGTATGAATCTTGGTTTTTGGTATGTGGTTGGATAAGTGAAATTAAACTACTTAATTATTTGATTATTGACTGACATAGAGCTATTTAACTGTCGCTGACTAAATGAGGTTGTCACTGTCAATATCTGTATAAGAAAGGCCAATTTAAGAGAAAAAGCTAAGAATCTGTTTAAGTACAAATTGTCTTAGAATAAAATCAGTATTTCATTTTTGTATCCCTACGATTGAGGTGGTCGGCTTGTGGTCGGTATTTGATAGGCATCTGGTCGGCTTAAAACATCGCAAAATAGCCTATCACTACCCTATCATCTACTAATCATCTACCGATAAGATGGAATAGTCTTTGTGCAACTTTATAGTACCAACCTATAAAACAAAAAATTATGGCAAAGATGTCACCAAAGGGAAAAATTACAGGAGTAAGTGGTCCTGTGTATTTTAGGTCTTTAAACAATGTGCAGATTGTACAAAGTAGGCCTAATCGCTCAAAACAAGACAAGGGCAAGAATCCTTCCGCTAAGCTGTTTAAGCACACGGCACAGAGCCTGAAACACATACGTAAGCATGTCGAATACTTCTTGGGGATGAGGTATGAGTCTACTGCTCATCTGCGATTGATGGGGCTTGTGATGACGGCCTTGCGCAAGAATACTGTACTACTGATAGCAGAGACTACACTATACAATACTTCTATTGCTGAGGTAGTCGGATTTGAATGGAATACAGCTAAGCTATTTACAGATACCTTCTTGGTAGATATAGCTGTAGAGGAGTTGGAAAATAAGGAGATAACTGTATCGGTGTCTCCTTTTATCCCGATAGAACAGGTGGACTTCCCTCCTATGTGTACACATGCAAGTTTGCGTATCGAAGGATTTTTCATGGCTGAGAATGACGAGATACTTAGTAAGCAAACAGGCACATTATCTATTGATTTCAAAAAGAGTGATGAGGTGGTCAGTCCTCAAACGCTATCTGTACTGATTCCCAATCGGGATTGTCTAAAGATGATGGTAGCTGAGATACAGTTCTTCTACCCGATTAACAACAATCCTGATCAATTGACACTGTACAACTCTAAGGCTTTTAATCCGAGTGTAGTGGTATATGTGGGGAAATGAGGGTATCTTTAGCTACGCAAAAAGCTAAAGTATAGAGATGAGAATGTATCTATGTATTAATAATCAAATGGGTAACATAGTAGGAATAATAACCTGCTATGAGTGTACTAAATGTGACGTAGAGATGCATAGTTATTTGATGTATATAGTTGCAGATGTGGAAATATCTCGGTAAATGCTAAAATAGCAAGGGTAAGGATAATTGTAAGATTTTTGAAGAGTAAAAATGGTTATGGAAAGAGAATTTAGGTTAGATGTTGTTTTGGAAGAAGAATCGTTGGATTTTACTACCATTGTAAACCAAATAACAAATGCTTTTGATATAGAGTTAACTGTAAAGAATCACAAAGGTAGATTGTTGGGAAAAGGGGTATGGGACGAAAGATACAGTTTTCAATTGGAAGATAAGTACGATGACTTATTTGGAGATCACGATCTCTTTTTTGAAATGGGGATAAAGTTTAGTGCTACTGTGGATGACTGTATCACTATACAACAAAAAGTACTGAGGAGATTGGATGAGTATAATATAGCTTGGAATAGGGTAATGTTGATAAAGTATTGAGTTAGTTTTCGTTTATTGAAAAAATGTTTTATTTTAGAGTAAACAAAAAAATATAAGTATGAAAAGGTCTTCATTGGAGGATTTGGAGGTAGTTGTTTAGTTACAATTATAGTAGATTCAATTAATAACGTAGATTAGTTCTTGGGAAGTTTCTACAAAAAGATGTTTTAATTATGAAGAATCGCAAGTATTTAGCTATCGGGTTTGGAGTATGTATCTTGATATACTTGATAGATCACTCAGATCGATTTTTAGAAGGTGTAAGAGACGCATTGTCTTTATAAATAAATATACCCTACAAGCTATGTTATATTGCTTGTGGGGTACTTATAGCAAATCTGTAATATCGTTTTGGTGTATTACTTATAATAAGTTAAGAACTCCTCTATAAGGTATGGAGGGTTGGCTTGTTTTGTCCAACTTAAGGGTAGATCATAGTACTCTAATTCGTGGATAATAACAGGTATGTCTTTGCCTAATTTCTCTTTTAATAGATTGGATTGATGTAGCTCTTGTACTATAGAAATAATCACTTCCATAAAAGCTTTCTGAACTTGTTCGTCTTTCGCACAAATAGCTCTATAGGCGGTATCATCGCCTTCTTCTTCTAAATCCTCTGCTTCCTCCTGCTCATCGTCAGTATAATACCATCCAGAGTCTTTGATAAACTGCTGTAAAACGTTGTCTTCACCACCTAATGTCTCTATCTCGTCTTGCAACCAAAAGGCAAAGTTCCACTTCGCTTCCATCGTATCACTGGCATTGTTTTGCTCAGCGATTACTTGAGATGCTGTGTTGTAACTGATATAGATAACAGGGCATCTCGGGTCATCATTATCATTGTCCTTCCAAAAAGATAGTGCGTATATATCTTCCATTTTCTCATTAGCTATTGCTGCTATTGCTCTTTCTACTTTTTTAAATAAATATGTATATAGTTTTGCTCTATCCATTACACTGTTTTTGGAGTTTATTAAACAGCACTAAAAGTAGTAATTAAAGCAGTATAACGAAGGGTTTATTTAGTCATAGAATATTTAGTTTTCTCTACCACGTCTTCCAATCATTAGAAGTAAACTTCCACTCAGGAGTTTGGATGATGTCGTTATTGAGGTCATACCAAGGGCTGTTGTCTGTAGCATTAGGGTTCTTTAGAATCTGTAGCTCCTGAGCAGGCATATAGCTCTGTGCTAAGAGGACTACCTTGTCCCCTGCTTCATTCTGAGCCATATCTACTACGATAATGGCATGGCCTATAGGATTGCCTGACTGGACTAAGATATCTCCTATCTGTACATCCTCTTTAGAGATAGATTGGAGTTGTTGTTTTAGTGAAGCCGTGTTGGCATAGTTAAAAATGTGTTCAAGGTATTCCCAATATTTTTTAGGGGAATAGTCACCCTTAATATACTCTATGTAATATCTGGGTTTACCATCAGAAACGAAGTTAAAGGCTATTTCGTCATATCGCTTTTGGCTGTAGAGATAATCAGCTCTTAGACGCATAGTCGCATCAGCACATTGGTGTAAGTCTTTCTTCCCTATGGGTAAGTCAATGACAGAGGAATAGACATAAGTGGCATATTTCTCTTTGCCGTTATAGTATTTTACAGTTTCTCCAAAGGGTTTTAGTGGTAAGTGTTGTAAGTGGTATCCAAAGTCAGAGGTGGTGTAAGTAAGACGTGTATATCCCTTAGGTGTGTTGTACCTCTCTCCTATGCTCATACCTGTAGCGTTGATGTAGTTGATCTTTTCTTGTGCTGTTGTAAATTCAACAGATGCGTTAGCCTTGTTGTTTTGACAAGAGATGCACAATATACAAGAGATAAAAGCAAGGAGGTGTTTCATACAGACTTTTAGATTATAACGATATTAAGTAAGTAGATAGTATCCTATGAAACCTAAAAAAGGTTGATTGTGTAAAATCAAGTATGAGCAAAAGGTCAATTGATTAAAAGGTTAAAGTCTATTGGAATGTCATACTAATATGTTTCGATGTATATTTATAGTTCGGTTATTTAATCGTGTTTTTAAAACACTTTAAAGTATTAAATCAATGGAAAGTAAAGAGAGAATATAATTATTAAGACTTATGACTGTGGTTATAGGTCTTTTTTTATTGATATTATCGTTTAAAGAGAATAAAGAATACTGCTACTTGTATGGCTAAGATGGCATAGAATTTAACTTTAAAAGCGTCTTTAGAGATTTTGTGTCTAAGTTTCTTCATCGCAATCCATGCTCCCAATGTTCCTCCAAAAAAACAGAGTGTCAGAAGATTTTTTTCTGCAACTCTTCGCCTGTTCTTTAAGGCCTGTTCTTTGTCATAAGCGAACATTGAAAAGGCTAAGTAATTTATGATAAACAGGTATAAGAATAAAAACTTCATAGGGTTTAATTATTGATACAAAGGTAGTATTTTAGCTATTCTTAAAATAATTAATTATGACGTTGATTGAGTTTATTCAACAAGCTGTAAATGCAAGTGCGAGGAGTATTGAGAACACGTTATCTCTTTTTGGAGAAGGATGTACAATACCTTTTATAGCCAGATATAGAAAAGATAGAACGGGAAACCTCGATGAGGTAGTGATAGAGAAGATTGCTCGCTATAGTGAGTTATATGAAGGGATAGTCAAGAGAAAGGAATCTATATTAGGTGCAATAGAGGAGCAGGGTAAACTGACAGATGAATTAAAGAGTAAGATTACAAATAGCTTTGATTTGACGGAGATTGAAGATCTCTATTTACCTTATAAAAAGACTCGTAAGACCAAAGCTGATACAGCAAGAGAAAATGGTTTAGAGCCATTGGCTAAAGTGATTATGGCTCAGAATGCTCATGATGTAGAGTCTATTGCTGCGAAGTATCTTAATGATAAGGTAGGAAGTGAAGAAGAGGCTATACAAGGAGCCTCTGATATCATCGCAGAGTGGGTGAATGAGAATATGTATATACGAAAATTACTGAGAAGAAAGTTTCAACGCAATGGAGTTATTTCGACAAAGGTTGTGAAGGCTAAGAAAGACGATGAAGCGGCTCAAAAGTTTGATCAATACTTTGATTGGACAGAACCTGTTTATAAAATACCAGCCCATCGCTTACTGGCTATTTTAAGAGCCGAGAAAGAGGGTTTCATTAAGTTTAGTATAGCTATAGATAAAGAGGAAGCGCTGCGTTTTATTGGTGACAATGTAGTTAAAAGCGAGAACGAATGTGGTAGAATAGTAGAAAAGGCTGTAGCAGATAGCTATAAGCGTCTATTAGAACCGGCATTGTCTAATGAAGCATTGGCAGAGGCAAAAGAGAAGGCAGACTTGAATTCAATACAAGTATTTGCTGATAATCTTACTCAATTGTTACTGGGATCTCCTTTGGGAGAGAAGCGCATTTTAGCTATTGATCCTGGTTATAAGACAGGGTGTAAGGTGGTGTGTTTAGATGAACAGGGAGATTTGTTGTACAATGAGACAATATATCCACATGCACCACAGAAAGATACGACTATGGCAATGAAGAAGATTCGCTCTATGGTGAATGCTTACAATATAGAAGCTATTGCGATAGGCAATGGTACAGCCTCAAGAGAGACGGAGTTCTTTATCAAGAAAATTGCTTTTGATAAACCCGTTCAAGTGTTTGTAGTTAGTGAAGCAGGAGCATCAGTTTATTCGGCATCAAAGATTGCCAGAGAGGAGTTTCCTTCGTACGATGTAACAGTTAGGGGAGCAGTCTCCATAGGAAGACGTCTATCAGACCCTTTAGCTGAATTGGTAAAGATAGACCCTAAGTCAATTGGCGTGGGACAGTATCAACATGATGTAGATCAAACCCTATTGAAGAAAGAACTGGATAGTGTGGTAATAAAGTGCGTGAATACAGTAGGGGTGAATTTGAATACTGCAAGTAAATCGCTATTGAGTTATGTATCTGGTATAGGTGAGAAGATGGCTGAGAATATTGTACAATACCGAACAGAGAATGGCCCTTTTGAGAGTAGAACAGCGTTAAAGAAAGTACCTCGTTTAGGTGAAAAGGCATTTCAACAAGCGGCAGCATTTGTTAGAATTAAGAATGCCAAGAATCCATTAGACGATTCTGCTGTACACCCAGAGGCTTATGGTGTAGTAGAGAAAATTGCAAAAGATATGAAAGTATCTATAGGGGATATGATCTCTAATAAAGAGCTAATCGCTAAAGTAGATGCTAACAAATATACTACTGGTGAGGTAGGCGTATTAGCCCTTCAAGATATTTTAAAAGAGTTAGAGAAACCTGGATTAGATCCTCGTAAAGCGGCGAAAGTATTTGAGTTTGATCCCAATGTAAAGCATATGAGTGATTTGAAGATAGGGATGGTGTTGCCAGGAATAGTGAATAATATTACCAATTTTGGATGTTTTGTTGACATTGGTCTAAAGGAAAGTGGTTTGGTTCACATTTCTCAACTTAAAGAAGGATTTGTATCTGATGTGAATGAAGTTGTCAAGCTACATCAGCATGTGGAAGTGAAAGTAACAGATGTGGATGAGGCTAAGAAAAGAATACAATTAAGTATGATTTTATAAAAAAAGCTTTGCAAACATAATTTTGGCACGATACTTGTTTTTATTACTTACAACTGAATTTCAATAGGTTTTGTTTAGATAAACAAACAAATTAAGTTAAGTAGTGTTTTTATTATGTTTTATAAGTGAAGAGCCTTTCTTTTTAGTGTTTAGAAAGGCTCTTTTTTTTATATAAAGTAGTCGTAAACAAAAAAAGCACTATCAACCGGAGTTTATAGTGCGTATAATATTACAATTAAATAGTGTTAACTATTCAGTTTTGCTTTCGTCTTTAGTATCTTTTTTAGTTACTTGTTGAGCATTGTCTTCTTTAGTAGCATCTTTAAATTCTTTGATACCACTTCCTAATCCTCTCATTAATTCAGGTATTTTTTTACCTCCGAATAACAATAGGATTATCGCAACAATAATAATCACTTGCCACGGTCCAACCATTCCTAAAAAAAAGTGTAATGCGTTCATATTAATTTGTTTGAAACATTAAGTTCTCGCAAATATAGGAAGAAAATTATAAAACCACTGAATCTGAATAATTTTATTATATTTTTAAGAGTGTTTTCGATATTAAAAATTACTTTTAAGGGGAATTAAATAAGGAGATAGTAGATTCATAAGTACTATAATTGTTATATTTGTTTATTAAAAGCGCAACTTATGTCAACAAAAGACAAGAAATCAAAGAGATGGAAGAGTAAACTTTTAAATAAGTACCGTGTTGTTATCGTTAATGATAGAACTTTTGAAGATGTAAGGTCTTTTAAATTAAATCTTTTGAATGTCGTTGGTGCAATGACGGCATGGATTTTTCTATTGATTTTATCTACCGTTATTTTAGTTGTATTAACTCCAGTTAAGGAGTATATTCCCGGATATTCTTCTGCCGATTTGAAGCAAAGAGCGATTGAGCTAACCTTAAAAGTTGATTCATTGGAGGTCGAATCTGTAAAGAATAAAGCCTATTTGTTAGCCGTCAAGAAGATCTTACTCGGCGAGGTGGAGTCAACACACAGCAACTTGGATTCTCTTAAAAAATCAGAAGTACCTGTTGATCAAATCGTGCACAAGGAACCAAGTGAAAAGGATTTAAAGCTTAGAGAAATGGTGCGATTAGAAGATAAGTATAACTTGTTTCCTGAGGCTACGCCTAAAGTAAATCAAATTCTTTTTTCGCCTATTGATGGAGAAATCGTCAAGAGGTTTGATCCAAGTATATCTCATTTTGGTTTGGATTTTATGGCTGCTAAAGGAACTCCAGTCAAGGCTATATCAAAGGGTATTGTACTTTTTGTCGATTGGACCTTGAGAGATGGATATACTGCGATAGTGCTACACGAGGATGGAATAATTTCCGTGTATAAGCATCTGAATACAATGGTAAAAGAGGAATATGACAAAGTTAGTTCGGGTGAAGTATTAGGCTTATTTGATGGTAATTTTGAAGATGAGTTAAATAAAAGTAATAAGAAGTATTTTCATTTTGAATTGTGGAAGGATACATATCCTTTAGATGCTTCGGTATTTATAGATATTGAATAATAGAATATGTCATTAAAATCTTTTGGTGCAAAAGTATTTGCATCTATTATACATAAAAAGAATCAGAAATGGATTAATAATCCAGTAGAAACACAACATAAAGTGCTCTTATCTTTGCTCAAAACAGCTGGGCAAACCAGTTTTGGAAAAGATCATCACTTCTCAGAAATAAAAACGCATAGCGATTTTGTAAATCGCGTACCTATTCGAGATTACGAAGGGCTGCGTCCCTATATCGACAGAGTAGTTGAGGGAGAAGCTAATGTACTGTGGAAAGGCAAGCCTCTTTATTTTGCCAAGACTTCAGGAACTACTTCAGGAGCTAAATATATACCATTGACAAAGGAGTCAATGCCTTATCATATCAGTGCTGCAAGAAACGCTATTTTGGCGTATGTGCACGAAACAGGTATTGCGGATTTTGTAGATAGAAAAATGATTTTCTTGCAAGGGAGTCCAATTTTAGAAGAAAAGAATGGAATAAAACTCGGCAGGTTATCTGGTATTGTAGCTCACTTTGTCCCTGCTTATTTGCAGAAGAATAGACTTCCAAGTTTAAAGACAAATTGCATTGAAGATTGGGAAACGAAAGTTGATGCTATAGTCGAAGAAACTGTACATCAGGATATGAGTATTATTTCGGGTATTCCAAGTTGGGTGCAAATGTACTTTGAGCGTTTGGTTGTCCGAGAAGGTAAGTCAGTAGGTGATATTTTCAAGAACTTTAATTTATTCATCTACGGAGGAGTAAATTACGAACCTTATCGCGCTAAATTTGAACAACTAATAGGAAGAAGGGTTCCGTCAATAGAGTTGTTTCCTGCCTCAGAAGGCTTTTTTGCCTATCAGGATTCTCAGAAAGAGAAAGGACTATTGCTCTTGTTAGATGCAGGTATCTTCTATGAGTTTGTGAAAGCAGAGGATTTCTTTAATGAGAATGCCAAAAGATATACCATTGGCGAGGTAGAACTGGGCGTGAATTATGTTTTGATTATTTCTACAAATGCTGGTTTATGGGGATATAATATTGGAGATACAGTTCAGTTTGTCAACTTGAAACCTTACCGTATCGTTGTGTCTGGACGTATTAAGCATTTTATCTCTGCTTTTGGTGAACACGTCATCGGCAAGGAAGTAGAAACGGCTATAGAAGAAGCTATGAGAGGAACGACTATTCAAGTGAACGAGTTCACAGTGGCTCCGCAAATAACACCAAGTGAGGGGTTGCCTTATCACGAGTGGTTTATCGAATTTGGCAGTGAGCCAGAGCACTTGGAAAGTTTTGCTTTGAAAATCGAGCAATCCCTTCGAAAACAAAATAGTTATTATGATGATTTAATTGTCGGAAAGGTTTTGCAAACTTTGAAAATTAGAAAAGTGACTAAAGGAGGATTCCAAAACTACATGAAGAGTATTGGAAAACTGGGTGGGCAAAATAAATTGCCAAGATTGAGCAATGATAGAAACATTGCAAGTGAATTAGAAATTATAAATTAAATATTGACGTAATATGAAAGGTATGAAAGAGATTAAAAATATATCAAGAACGAGAGCACAGGTATCGTCAGCAGCAGTGGAACGCATGTATATTACTATGCGTCACCTGTTTAATAGAGGGTTTTATAAGCCCATGGGAGTGTCAGGAGATACCTTAAGAGAAGCCTTATTGGAGTTGCGTCCAGAAATATATGGTACAATTGCAGAAGAAAAAGTAGAGTTGAATGGGTTGTTATACGTGATTGAGCGTCTTCCTATCGGAATAGAAGAGTGTCGCTATATTAACTTGACTTCGGATGAAGGATATACTTTTTCGCATTTTACTGCTATCGTGCCACCAAAGAGAAGAAGAAATTGTTACCGCATAGATGAAGAACAAATGAATATCGAGATTACCAGAGGTAGATCTGATATCTATGATGTTTTGACTCACTTGACTTTTATTTTTATTGAATCGCATAAAATTAAAGATCGCGTTTTAATTGGTGAAGATGGTAAAGTGACCAGAGATTGGCGAAAAATAGAGACGGCAGCCAAGAAAGAAGAACCTTTAGAGTTAGAGGAGAAAGAGGTAATTATGTCGCACTTATCTAATGTTTTGGGACGTTCTTTCGCTGAGGTATTAGATGTCTATGAGAAATTTGCAATAGAAGAAAACCCAGATCGATTTTTAGATGTTATCTATTGGTTGGGTAAATTAGCGATAGAAGAGGATGTATTTAACGACAAGAGAACGATTACTTTTAGTCCATTGTTAAGAGAGCGTTTAGGACATCATATTTATGGAGAAATTTGGTCTGATCGCATCAAGGAGGTTTTGACTAAGAAAGGTTTGTTAGAGCGTCCTATTCATATCATCAGTGCAAATATGCATAGTGTGATGAACTCAATTTTTGCTCCATCTGTTGTTAAACAAGAGTTAGAAGTTACTTCTGAATTGGGAATCTATGAGGAGTTGAGTAAACCTGAGAACAAGCATCTAAGAGATCTTGTAAATGAAAGGGCAGAGAGAGAAGGAATGGTGTTTCTTAAAGATGAGTCAGGTACAAATATTGATGTTCAAATTTTTGATACTGCTAAGATTAACTTTGCCAATACTAATTTTAAAGGACAGCAAATTGAGGGGGAATACCCTGTAATTATCGTTATGGATTACGCTTTTGGAGAGCAGGCTTATGAGACGATTGACGAGCTTTTGAAACCGTATAAAAAGACAACGATGATTGATGTAGAATCAGTGTCTATTATGGGGAAAGCTGGTATTTTAGTTGGAGGTAAAGGGGATATTATGATCCCATTTGCTCATATTAACGAGGGTACTGGAGATAATTATCCATTTGACAATGAGTTGACAGTCGAGATGTTTAAGAATGATGATATCCCAGTTTTTGGTGGTACTATGGTAACTGTATTGGGAACGTCGCTTCAGAACAAGGATCTATTAAAATTTTTCCACGATTCTACATGGGGAGTAATTGGATTAGAAATGGAAGGAGCACATTACCAAAAAGCAATTCAAAGTGCTTCTAAGATTAGAAAGAGTATTAATCCAGATGTAAAAGTTAGATATGCTTACTACGCTTCTGATAATCCATTGGAAACAGGAAGTACACTTGCCTCTGGTGGTTTAGGAACTACAGGTGTGAAACCGACGTATTTAATTACGATTAAGATATTAGAGCAAATATTTAGTATTAAGTAGAGAATTTAATTATGGGAGATTCGAATAATCACAAGTCGCAGGACTTAGATGAAATAGACTTAAAGTATTTAAAAGAATCTGCAGTATCATTATTTGATACTGTAGGTTTTGGTATATTTAGACTAATAAGATTAGTGTTGAGCTATTGGTATCTTTTTACTCTGGCAATAATCATAGGTGTTGGTTTAGGGTATTACAAAGAGAGTAATATTCCTGAAAAGGCTCTTGAAGAGCAAGTTTCGAATGTACAAAAAGATATTCAAAAGTATAGTATTCTTATTTCTCCTAAAGTTGAAAGTGTTGATTACTTGAAGTATTTGGTTTCGAGTAATTTCAAGAATACTTTTAGCTCTCAAGAATTGTTATCATCTAGATTAATTGGAGTAGATGACATATATAATTGGTTGAGTAAAGATTCCAGTTATGTAAAAACATTAGCTTTGATCGGAACTAATTTGAATAGTCATGAAGACCTAATTCAAAATTATGCTACATCAAAGAATTATCATTATCAAGATTTGAGAATAGAAGTAAATTCAGATTTTGAGATTAATAGATTTGTAGAAGAACTTCAGAATTATTTTGATAGTTTACCGTTGTTTAAGAAAAAGTTAGAGCTTGCTAAGCAAGGACTACTTTTAAAACAAATAGAGTACTGTAAAGACTTGGAAAGAATTAATCATGCTCTTGATATTGTTAAGAACGGGAATAAACTATCTTTAGATAGTGAATCGAGAATATTGAGTTTAGTTAAGTTTAAGCACGAGTTACTTGAGTTGATACAGGATAATGAATTTGAATTGTTGGAGAGTGATCATGTTGTTTATTTGCTTGGAGTAGTAAAAGATGAACGAGAACTCGATAAACACTATGTAGGAAATGTTGTAAAAGAAGCGTCAAAGAATAAGATGATCATGTATTCATTGTTTTTGATTCTGTTAGTTTTTATCGGATTAGGTGTTTATAAATTATATACTCACTACAGTAATCGAAAATGATGGCATAATGAAGATTAAAGCAACAAATATAGAAGGCTGTTTTGAATTGTACCCTACTGTTTTTAATGATGAGAGAGGATATTTTTTTGAGAGCTACAATAAGGTGACCTTTGAGAATTTATCGGGACTTAAGGTTGATTTTGTACAAGACAATCAATCTTTTTCAAAAAGAGGAGTTCTAAGAGGATTGCATTTTCAGAGAGGAATATACCAACAGGCGAAGCTTGTACGTGTAATTAAAGGTGAAATAGAAGACGTTGTAGTAGATATTCGCAAAGATTCTCCAACATTTGGTCAGTACTTTAAAACAGTACTTTCTGCTGAAAATAATAAGCAAATTTTTGTACCAAAAGGATGTGCACATGGTTTCTTAGTATTGAGTGAGGAGGCTTTTTTTAATTATAAATGCGATAATTATTATAATAAAGAGTCAGAGGGGGGAATTTTATATAATGACGTAGATCTTAATATTCCATGGAGTATTAGTGATAGTGAATTGATTATTTCAGATAAAGATCAAGTGTTACCAAGATTTAAAGATATTAGTGCATTATGAAAAAAGTACTTGTAACAGGCTCAAAAGGACAGATGGGGCAAGCATTAAAATCAATCTCAGGAAATTATCCTAAGGTTGATTTTGTTTTTATGGATAGAGATAGCTTAGACATTACGTGTCAATCTGTTGTAGATGAAGTATTCGATAAGATTCTTCCAGATTATTGTTTTAATTTTGCTGCTTATACAGCCGTCGATAAAGCAGAAGAAGATGTAGAATCGGCCTTTAAGATTAATGGAGAAGGAGTATTTAATTTGGCAAAAGCCTGTGTAAAACACAATACTATATTGATTCACCTTTCCACTGATTTTATTTTTGATGGTACAAAATCTAGTCCCTATTTTAAAGATGATATTCCCAATCCGATAAATGTATATGGTGTTTCTAAGTTGAAAGGAGAGGAGTATGTAAAAGAGATTCTTCAAAGTTATTATATAGTTCGTACTTCGTGGTTATATTCTGACTTTGGACATAACTTTAAACAGACAATGTTAAGGTTGTCGAATGCGAACGACGAGATAAATGTGGTAGATGATCAGATAGGAGCTCCTACTAATGCGTTAGAGTTATGCTGTTTTTTAATGAATTTAATGCAAGAAAAACGAGAGTATGGAGTTTATCATTATAGAGGAGAGAAAGTGTGCTCTTGGTATGAATTTGCAGTATCTATTTTTAGAGAAAATAATATAAATATAAAAGTTAACCCAATAACTACAGAGGAGTATCCTACTAAAGCAAGGAGACCTAAGTATAGTGTGTTGGATCTTGGTTAGTTCTTAGTTATTTTAAAAGATAGAGTTAATATATTATAGAATAATGACAGTTTATTTTTACATTCCTAATAAAGCTATAAATGAGGCGACAATTTATTATACAAAGATTGTTGAGCAAGCCTTTTTGGAAAACAATGTTTCAGTTATTAGGAAAGAAAGCTTAGATTTCTCTTTAAAAAAAGAAGATTTAATTTTTACAATACGTATAATAGATTTTATTAAAGCGCGTGTAAAGTTAAGAACAAAGCGAATTGCTATTTGGTTCCAGGGGATTTTAGGAGAAGAGTATTTGTTGCTTAATAACAATTCTTTGAAAGCCAAAGTTGTAAAAAAAATAGTAGATATCTGTGAAAAGTATACCTTGAAGAATTCGTTTTTCTCTTTTTTTGTATCTGACGCAATGAGAAGGTATTTTGAAAAGAAACACAATTTACTTTTAGATGAGGATTATGCTTTAGTACCTTGTTATAACAAAAAGCTGAATAAAGCTTACTTTGACACTGGTAAAGAAAATTACACTTTCGTTTACGCAGGAACACTTTTTTCATGGCAGTGTTTTGAAACCACAGTGAAACTTTTTAAGGAGATAGAGAAGCTAAATGAGAAAGCAAAGTTTATTGTTCTTACTAAAGAGAAAAATGAAGCAAAGGATATTTTGAATAAATATGATGTGAGAAATTATGAAATTTCCTTTGTAAGTTTAGATCAATTGGATTTAGAATTAAGTAAGTATAAATATGGGTTTTTGTTGAGAGAAGACGATGTAATTAACAATGTTGCAACTCCAACTAAGATGAACTCCTATCTATCTGTTGGTTTAATACCAATCTATACCAATGTTGTTTATGATTTTGAGGAGAAGCTTGATTTAGGCTCTTACTCTATTAAAATTGATATTAATGCTGATTTGAGTTTAAGTGCAGAGCAAATCTTTTTAAAAGATCAAGTTACTGTTGACTACAGTGAATATTATGGTATTTGTGAAAAGAACTTTACTCACTATTACGATGATAGTTATAATGTAGATTTAATTAAAAATACACTAGTAAGAAAAGCTTTAGTATGACTATGAAAGGTTCATTAAATAGAAAAGTTTTTTTGCTTATTTCTTTCATTTCTATTTTAATAGGAATGTTAGGATATTACTTTTTGCCTGAAAAGTTTTTTTATGATTCAATTAATATTGTAAATGATCCACTGAATGAAATTGGTTGGTTTGGAGGTAGTTATCCATTTACTATAAGTATATATCACTACAGTGGATTAGCTTTTTTACCCAATTTTTTAATTGGTTTTATTCAATTGAGTATTGTTTTTATAATACTAAATAAGTTAGGTATACCTAAGGATTTTGGTAAAGTAAGTTATAAGAATTTATTCTTGTACTTTTCTTTTCTATTTGCAGGGGTATTTCTGGGACAGCCTACAAAAGAGTTTATTGCTTTTATCATTATGTTGGTTCTTTTAAAGTTAATATTAGATAATAGATATACTCTTTTTAGTAAAAGCATGATGTGTGTTTTTATATTATTCTTGTTTGGTATCTTGTTTAGGCCATACTATCTTTTGATTCCCTTCATAGTGTTTGGGATGTATATTGTAGTTTATCTGCCTATTCGGAACAAATTATTTTGGGTGATTGTTGCTGGAATATTTGTAGTTTTTAGCATATCTATTGCTGTGTATTTTTTGAAAGGCGATTTTTTAACAGAGTTATATAGGGAGCAAATAAATGACCCTAGAGTTGGTGAAGATTTTGCAAGTTCAATGATTAGTTCACCTGTGAGGCCTACCACTTGGTACAATGAGTTTGTGAGTATTATATATGGTTTTTTTGCTGTTAATATTCCAGTAGATGCAATAAGATTACTTCTAAAGCCTCAAGTTTTAGTTTTCATTTGTTGGCAAATTGTTTTTGTAATTATTTTTTACAAGAAGTTTCGACTTCATATTTTAAACCGATTCACCCACCAAAAGGAGATTCTAGTTTATTTATTTGTGTTAGCAATGTTTATTATACAAGGATGTTTTGAGCCTGATTACGGATCTGTGTTAAGACATAGAATTGGATTTTTCCCTTTTATTTATTTTATAATTATAGATGGAGTTAACAAAAAAGAATAGAATAGATTATATATTTAATTTATTAATTTTAGGAATAGGATGTACTTTTTTTATGCGTAAGATTAGTACAATTCTAATTATACTATTTGTAGTATTTTGTGTAGTGTTTAAGCGAAAACTTGTTATTAATAAGACAAGTTTTCTTATAAGTTTAGTTATTGCTTCTTTGTTTTTAGTAGAGTTGCTTTTTATTTGGAACAGTTCCGATGTAAGTGTCGCCTTGAAAAGTTTGGAGAAGTATTTAAGTCTACTTTTGTTTCCTATTTTTATTATTGGTAATTACAGAGATATTAGATTTAAGTTTATTTTATTAAATTATGCAAGGATTACGCTTGGATTGACTATTTTCTTTTTTATTAGATTTATAATTTTATATCCTGAGAATGTAGACTTATACTTACAAGGAGTTCACCTTTGGGAAGCAGGTTACGTTTTTGTTGATAGTTTTGGTAATCACGCACCGAATGTTAACTTACATTTAGCCTTTGTGACTTCTATCATCTTTTATTATTTTTTGCAGGATTATTATAGAAGTAGTGTGCTTAAAAGAGTTACTAACTTAGTTTGTATCATAGCTTTGATAGTATTAATCTTTGTTATTAATACAAGAGTAGCGTTGTTTTTAGTTTTTATAGATTGTTTTTTAATTGTTTTTTACTTTTTGAAGAAATCAACAAGTTTTAAGTTTGGTTTAAAACAAAGAATATTATTGATATCATTTGTTGTTCTTTCTCTAACAGGAAGTATATACACCATTGCAAAAGTACCTTATTACAAGGATAAGTTTTCTACATTTACTTTTGGTTATATGGATAAAGTAGGGAAGTTGGATGAAATTCAAAATCCTGAATCAAAAGTTTATAATTCACTAGCTTTAAGACTAAGTGTTTGGAAGTCAGTATGGGCAATTTATCAAGAAAGTAATCCCTTGATTGGTATTGGTGTTTCGGATTTTGATCAGGCATTGTATCATCATTATGAAGAAACGGAGCAGTCTTTTCTAAGAAAACATGAATTAGGCCCACATAATCAATATATAGAAAGTTTAGCTAAATTTGGTATTTTAGGTTTACTTTCTACACTTTGTTTTCTCATTTTACCTTTTACGTTAGGTTATAGAATGAAGTTTGTATTAATGATGCTCTTCTCTTTTAATATGTTGTTTGCAAATTTATTTGATGGCTATTTGTACTTATTTATGGGCATTGTTTATAGTGGATGGATGATTAGCTTATTTGGAGCTTATTACCTACAATTTAAAAGTAAGTTAGAGTCTATTTAAGGATTCTGTATAAATTGTCGAGAGGATTGTAAAATTAGTTTCTTTGTTATATTTATTAGTACAATCAATGTATGCATTGGTTCCTAATTTAGCTCTTAGACTCGAATTTTCTAATTCATGTACAAGTGGTACTAGATCTTCAACCTTTTCAAATAGGTATCCATTGATACTATCTTGTACAATATCTTTATTGCCAATTACATTTGTTGCTACGATTGGTTTGTGGAAAGCCATTGCTTCTAAAACAGCAATTGGTAAACCTTCCCAAAGAGAAGTTTGTATGTATACGTCTAAGCTATTCAATGAATCATATAGATCTGTTTGATTGTGAATCCAACCAGTAACAATAATATTGCTAGCCGTTAGTAGTTCTTTTTGATCTCCATCCCCTATCCATATGAATCTATATTTTGGAAAAGTTTCAGCTATTTGATTAAATAGTTGAGGGTTTTTTTGTGGCATGATTCTACCAATTGTTCCAATTGTAATAGTATTAGTATTATTTATTTTGGGTATATAGTACTTTGAAAGTTTGTCAAGGTTAATTCCATTTCTTACTAGCATTGATTTACCTATTTTACGGGCAATATTGTACTCTGTATCCCCACATGCAATTGTAGTTCCTCCAAATAATAGTTGTGTGAATTTCTCTATATTATAGAATATCTTTCTTTTTAGAGGTGAGATGTCAAGTCTTAGAAAAGAATATCCGTGCGGTGTGTAATAAATTGCTTTTCTCTTTACCATAAACGTTGTAGCCCAACGGCCGATGACCCCTGCTTTAGAAGAGTGAAGATGCACTACGTCAGGTTTGATGCTTTTTAAGAGATTGCGCAGTTTTAAAGTAGCTTTTATATCCTTTATAGGTTTTAATTCACGTTGCATTTCAACACAAATCATTGTAATGTTTTTTGGAAAATCATTTTTGATTTGCTCTTCACTGACTTCTTTTCTATTATTACTATAAATAATAATAGTTTCAATATCGTCTACTTTTGAAAAGAAATGAGCTAAGTCTTTGAAATAAGAATAAACACCACCACCGAAAGATTCTACTATATGAACTACTCGCATACTTTTTTATTGACAAAAATAGTATAAATATTGTTACTTAAGTATTGTTATTCTTGAAGGTTAAAAAAACTGAAAAGTTCATTAACTTAGCAATTTAAAACGAATGTTAAATGAAGCGAATACTAATCACTGGTGCTGCTGGTTTTTTGGGATCACATTTGTGTGATCGATTTATTGCTGAGGGATATCATGTAATAGGTATGGATAATCTCATCACAGGCGATTTGAAGAATATTGAACATCTCTTTAAACTAGACCGATTTGAGTTTTACCACCATGACGTAACTAAGTTTGTTCATGTACCTGGTGAATTAGACTATATACTTCATTTCGCATCACCAGCAAGTCCGATAGACTATTTAAAGATACCTATTCAAACATTGAAAGTAGGGTCTTTAGGAACGCATAATCTATTAGGTTTAGCACGTGTTAAAGGTGCGCGAATCTTAATCGCTTCTACTTCTGAGATATATGGTGATCCCCTTGTACATCCACAAACGGAGGAGTATTATGGGAATGTGAATACTATTGGACCGCGTGGGGTGTATGACGAAGCTAAGCGATTCCAAGAATCCATTACCATGGCTTATCATACTTTCCATAATGTTGAAACAAGAATTGTTCGTATCTTTAATACATATGGTCCTCGTATGAGGTTAAATGATGGAAGAGTTATACCAGCTTTTATCGGTCAAGCATTGAGAGGAGAAGATTTAACAGTTTTTGGAGACGGAAGTCAAACAAGATCTTTTTGTTATGTTGATGATCAAGTAGAAGGAATTTATAGATTGTTATTGTCTGATTATCATTTACCTATTAATATTGGTAATCCCGATGAAATTAGCATTCTTGATTTTGCAAGAGAAATAATAAAACTTACTAAAAGTGATCAAGAGATAATATTTAAGGACTTGCCTATAAATGACCCTTTACAACGTTGCCCAGATATTACTAAAGCGCAGACAATATTGGGATGGCAACCAAAAGTTGGTAGGAGTGAAGGTATGATGAAAACTTTTGAATATTTTCAAAAGTTCTCAGATACAGAATTGTTAAAAGAAGAACATAAAGATTTTTCTAAATTTATTTACTAGTGGCTAAAAATTCTGGAAGATATTCTTATTTAATTAGGCCATTAACTATATCATTAGATTTGATATTGATTAATGTGCTCGCTACGCTAACATTTGATATACCAAATGCTTGGCTTTTTCACGTATTCTTGTCAGTTGGTTGGATAATTAGTGCTTGGATTAGTAATTTCTACGATGTATATAGACATACAAGAGTTGTTAGAATATTAGAAAAGGTAGTAAAACAATTCGCACTTCAGTTTGTTGTTGTTACTTCTTTTAATGGTTTTTTTGAGCGTTTTGCCGAACCAATGACTCTAATTACATATGGTGTATTGATTGTTATTACTGTAACTTTTTCAAAGTTCCTGATCTTCTTCTCATTGAAGTATTTTAGAAAAGTTTTAGGTGGTAACTCGAGAAATATCATTTTGATTGGAGAAGGAAAAGAAATAAGCCGTTTGGCAAAAGTATTCCATAAGCGAAAAGATTTAGGTTTTAGAATATTAGGGGTTTATTCTGACTACCTTTCAGATTCAAAATTAGACGAGATTAAAACGTTTATTTTAGCTCATGAGGTTGATGAGATTTACGTTCAATTTTCAATTGTACAAGACGAGGATTACCATGAACTACTTGAGTTTGCTGATAGCAATTTAATAAAGTTACAGTATGTTCCAACTCAAAAACAGGTTCTAACCCATAGTTTAAAGGTTATTTATTATGACATTGTACCTGTTTTGCCACGTCGTGTAATTCCTTTGGATAAACCTTATAACAAGTTGTTTAAACGCCTTTTCGATTTAGTTTTCTCATTAGGTGTTATAGTATTTATTCTTTCTTGGTTAGTTCCGATAATAGCTGTTTTAATAAAAAGAGAATCTAAAGGCCCCGTTTTCTTTAAACAGAAGAGGACAGGAATTAATGATGAAGAATTTTATTGTTATAAGTTTCGTTCAATGGCTGTCAACGATGATAGTGATAAGAAGCAAGCTACCAAGAATGACAGTAGAATAACTAAGATTGGTGCATTCCTAAGAAAATCAAGTTTAGATGAGTTTCCACAATTCCTAAATGTGTTCTTAGGCGACATGTCTATTGTAGGACCACGCCCCCATATGGTAGTTCACACTAAAGTTTACGCCAAACGAGTAAATAAGTTTATGTTGCGTCATTTGGTTAAACCTGGTATCACAGGAATGGCACAGACACATGGATATAGGGGAGAAATTGAGACTGATAGAGATATTATTAACCGCTTCAAGTACGATTTGTTTTACTTGGAGAATTGGTCGATATTCTTAGATCTTAAAATAATTTACCTAACAGTCTATAATGTTTTTAAAGGTGAAGAGAAAGCATATTAAAGGTATTATTATAATACCTTTTTTTATTTATAAGCTCTTTTTATAGTAAGTAAAATAGGTTAATTTTGACCATGTAAATAACAAACAACACAATTAATGAAAATTTTATTATTAGGTTCAGGCGGACGTGAGCACGCACTTGCTTGGAAAATCTTACAGAGTACTCGTTGTGATCAGTTGTATATTGCACCTGGAAATGCTGGTACTTCGCAAATAGCTACAAATTTAGATCTAAGTCCTTTAGATTTTGAGAGTGTAAAACAGAAAGTATTAGAGTTAGGTATTGATATGGTTATTGTCGGACCAGAAGACCCTCTTGTAAAGGGGATTGTGGATTTCTTTAAAAACGATGATGCGATTAAGCATATTGCTGTTATAGGACCATCTCAAAAGGGTGCAGCTTTAGAAGGGAGCAAAGACTTCGCTAAAGAGTTTTTGTTGAAACACAATATTCCAACTGCCGCATACCAGACTTTTACAAAGGATAAAATTAACGAAGGCAAAGCATTTTTGGAAACTTTACAAGCTCCTTATGTTTTAAAGGCTGATGGTTTAGCGGCTGGAAAAGGAGTTGTTATCCTAAACGATATCGCTGAAGCTAAGGTAGAGTTAGAGAATATGTTAGTAGACGCTAAGTTTGGTGATGCAAGCTCTAAAGTAGTTATTGAAGAGTTTTTGTCGGGTATAGAGTTAAGCTGTTTTGTCTTAACTGATGGGAAGTCGTATAAGATTTTGCCTACAGCAAAAGATTATAAGCGTATTGGAGAAGGAGATAAAGGCTTGAATACAGGAGGAATGGGGGCTATTTCGCCAGTTCCTTTTGCGACTGATGAGTTCATGGCTAAAGTTGAAGAACGCGTTGTGAAACCTACAATTAAGGGTATTATCGAAGATAAACTAGACTTCAAGGGGTTTGTGTTTATTGGACTGATTAAAGTAGGAGAGGATCCTTACGTGATTGAGTACAACGTACGTATGGGAGATCCCGAAACAGAAGTGGTAATGCCAAGAATAGAATCTGATATTGTTGATTTATTTGAAGGAGTTGCGAATGGAACTTTAGCCGAGAAAACATTGGTAATTGATCAGCGAAGTGCTACAACCGTTATGTTGGTTTCAGGTGGCTATCCAGAAGCTTATGAAAAAGGATTGGAAATTACAGGTTTAGATCTTGTTTCTGACTCTATCGTATTTCACGCTGGAACTGTTTTAAAAGACGATAAAGTGGTTACAAATGGAGGACGTGTTTTGGCTGTAACTTCTTATGGAAATACTTTCGAAGAAGCATTAAAAAAATCTTATCAAAATATAGATAAACTAAATTTTGATAAGATCTATTATCGTAAAGACATTGGATTTGATCTTTAAGATTATATTATTTTAAAAATGAGTGGGCTGTTGTATCTTGTTCATCTTCATTGTTAGCTTTGAATAATTTTAGTTGTTTTAACCAATAAGCAAAGAAATAACAAGTAATAAGGATGAATACCCAAGTAATAATATTAGCAGTCCACCAGTTTTTAAGTTCTAATTTTGCAAAGAAATCCATTGGCAAGAAAAGAAGCTTTTCGAAAAGGAATCCAATTCCGTTAAAAAATGAAGTCATGGTACTTTATTTTTAAATTAAATTAATTATTTATAATCCGTTTTTATATAAGTTAGTAAAACTAAAAGAGTTCAATTAACCTATAATAGGTACAAAAATATAAAATATATAAATGTTAGCAAGTATTTTTAGTAAAACAAAGCCGATTAATTATATCATACTGACTATATTAGTTGTTGTATGCTATTCTTTATTTATCGGATTTAGTGATGATACTACCGGATTTACACTGTTTGAGGTAGGTAAGAAAACTGTTGTTTTAGGATTGTTATTACTCATGTTCTTCTTATCTCAGTTTATTGTAACAAAGAATAGACTCGTTAACGATAATGCCTATGTTCCGTTATTGTTTGTGTCTTTTTTATTGTTCTTTCCAACTGTATTTGAACACACAAGAGTAGTTATCTCTAACTATTTTATCATGCTGGCATTAAGGCGTATTTTTTCCTTGCATTCAACACAACAATCTAAGGAAAAGATATTTGACGCATCATTGTGGATTCTGGTCGCTTCTCTATTTCACTTTTGGAGTATCTTGTTTTTAGTGCTTTTGTTCTTTGCAATTATCTTTTTTGTGACGAAAGATTATAGAAATTGGGTGATACCTATTTTAGCTTTTTTCACTGTATTCATCGGTTTGTCTATTTATCTTTTAGTAACAGATAATACTTATGTCGATTGGTTGGAAACGAAGTTACAGATAAGCTTTAACTTTATGTATTTTGAGAATACATATCAGAATATTGCCCTTGCAACCTTTGCTTCAATATCTATTTTGTTTTTTGTGGCCGAATTATTTGATCTTAGAAATAAAGCATATAATATGCAGAGCACCTATAAGAAAATGCTACTAAGCTTTCTTATAGGAGTTGCAATTTATGTTATCTCTCCAGACAAGAATAATGGAGTTTTGATTTTCTCATTCTTTCCATTGGCTGTATTAGGAGCTAAATACATCGAGTCAGTTACACAACGCTGGAGAAAAGAAGCAGTTGTCTCTACTGTATTCTTGCTGGGAATCTTTTTTTATATAATGCAATTGGTCTTATAACTTATGGCCATAAGCTAAATCACCTGCATCACCTAACCCTGGCACAATATAATTGTGGTCATCTAACTTTTGATCAAGTGTTGCTACCCATAGATGTATGTGATCTGGCAAGTGTTTCTCCAAGAACTCAATTCCCTCAGGAGCTGCGATTACCACTGCTATATGCATTTCTTTTGGCGTCTCCTCAGCCATCAATTTATTAATCACAGCAACTAAAGATTGTCCTGTAGCAAGCATTGGATCTATTAAGATCATGATTTTGTCTTGAAATGAAGGTGCAGCTTGATATTCAACCAATATCTCACTTGCTTCACCGTGTTTTCCATGACGGCGGTATGCTGATACGAAGCCGTTTTCAGCATTGTCAAAGAAATTCATAAAACCTGTATGTAAGGCTAACCCAGCACGTAGGATTGAACATAAAACAACTGGGTCTTTAATACATGTTGTTTCTTTTATTCCAAGGGGCGTCTGAACAGAAATATCTTTGTATTCTAATGTTTTACTTAACTCATAAGACATGATTTCGCCGATTCTTTCGATGTTTTTTCGAAATCTCATGCTGTCTTTTTGAATATTTACATCACGTAATTGAGCCAAGAAGTGATTTAAAATACTGTTTTCTGCAGAAATATAATGAATTTTCATAGGAGTATAATTAGTACCATAAAAGTATAAAAACTATATTTGTAAATAAAATTATTATTATGTTTTCAGAATTAGCATTTCCAATATTCGAAGAGAGTATTCGTGATTATCATAAATACGACAATGTAGACCAGCCAATTAGCAACCCTTATCCCAAAGATGATATTAAACATTTATTGTATCTAAAAAATTGGATTGATACCGTTCAATGGCATTTTGAAGATATTATTAGAGATCCACAGATTGATCCTATTGCAGCTTTAGCTTTAAAACGTCGTATTGATGCTTCAAATCAAGAGAGAACTGATATGGTTGAATACATTGATAGCTATTTCTTACAGAAGTACAAAGATGTGCAAGTAAAAGACAATGCTAAGATTAATTCTGAAAGTCCTGCTTGGGCAATAGATAGGTTTTCTATTTTAGCCTTAAAGATTTATCACATGAGAGAAGAGGCGACGAGACCTGAAGCAACTCAAGATCACAGAGATAAATGTCAAGCTAAATTAGATGTTTTATTAGAACAGAAGAAAGATTTATCTACGGCAATTGATGATTTATTGCAAGATATTTCTACTGGAGATAAATACATGAAAGTGTATAAACAAATGAAAATGTATAATGATGAGGAGCTTAATCCTGTGTTATATCAAAACAAAAAGTAAATTGTATTATTGAATCTATCATATACAAAAAGCGTGAAATACTACATTCACGCTTTTCTTGTTTGTTAACTAAAACTTGATTCTCGTGGCAAATTTAAAACATATTGTGGTTTTTCGACTTTCTGCAATGGGAGATGTCGCAATGATTGTCCCTGTACTTAAAGCGCTAATAAGCCAACATAAAGATGTAAGAGTAACTGTTGTTTCCAGACCCTTTTTTAAGCCTTTCTTTAAGGGCATAGATAGAGTAGACTTCTTTTCTATTGATGTTAAGAAAAGACATAAAGGTTTCTTGGGCTTGATTCGCTTGTTCAAAGATTTAAAAAAAATGAAAGTGGACTATTTTGCTGACTTTCACAACGTGTTGAGATCTCGTATAGTCAGTTCGCTTTTTAAATTAAGTGGCACCCGTGTTGCTACTTTAGATAAGGGAAGGCAAGCAAAAAAAGAACTAACCAGAAGCGAGAATAAGGTATTTAAGCAGCTTCCGACCATGTTCGAAAATCACTGTATTACTCTTGAAAAATTAGGTTTTAAAGTGGATTTAGCTCATCCGGAGTTTCCTGAAGTACCTGCATTAGCTCCTGAGCTTTTACAATATACAGAAGAAAAGAATGCACCCTGGATTGGGATTGCCCCTTTTGCGCAATATGATTCGAAAGTTTACCCTTTAGATCTTATGCAAAAGGTTGTCGATACTTTAGCGGAACGTGAAAAAGCAGTTATATTTCTATTTGGAGGAGGCGAAAAGGAAATTGCCTTATTGAACCAATTAAAGAGAGATAATTATAACGTTATCGTTATGGCAGGTAAAGTGAAGTTAGATGTTGAAATGAATTTAATTCAACATTTAGATGTAATGCTTTCTATGGACTCAGGTAATGCTCACATTGCAGCAATGTTAGGTAAAAAAGTAGTAACTTTATGGGGAGGCACACACCCTTATACTGGATTTGCTCCTTTTAACCAACCCATGGAGTATTGTATTACGGCTGATAGAGAAAAGTACCCTTTACTTCCTACATCTGTTTTTGGCAATAAAATTGTAGAAGGGTATGAAGATGCAATGCGTACGATTACTCCAGAGAGTGTTTGCAATAAGATTATTGAGATTTTACAAAAAGAGAATTAATAGATTTAATTGAATATAAAATGGCTTTTAATATTAAAGATTATATTAGAGATGTTCAAGACTTTCCGAAGGAGGGTGTTGGTTTTAAAGATATTACACCACTGTTGAACAATCACGATGCGATGATGTCAACTGTAAAGGAGTTAATTACACTTCTGGGAGATAAAAAAGTAGATAGAGTAGTTGGAATGGAAAGTAGAGGCTTTTTCTTCGGTACTCTCTTAGCTGCCGAATTAGGTGTTGGTTTTGTACCTGTTCGCAAGCCTGGTAAACTGCCTTTTGACAAGATCTCTCAAGAGTATGCGTTAGAGTATGGTACAGATATGTTAGAAATGCATGCAGATGCTATTAAACCAGGAGAGTTAGTTCTAATTCACGATGATGTTTTAGCAACTGGAGGGACTGCAGAAGCAGTTTGTAAACTTGTTGAACGCCTTGGTGGTAAAATTGTACAATTGAACTTCCTGATGGAGTTGTCTTTCCTTCATGGACGAGAGAAATTAAAAGGTTATGATGTACAAAGTATCGTAAGCTACTAAATTCACGATATATTTATGATTTAACCCTATACAGGATTCTATAAGTAGAATCTTGTATAGGGTTTTTTGCTTTAATACACATTGATCGATAGTGTTTTTAAGCTGAAGTAGATTACGCTCTTGTTCAATGTTGAACGGGAATAGAGAACAACAATAGCTTTCCCCAATCTTTTACCACCCTGATAGGCGAACGCAATAGAAATGAAAAGCATTTAGTTCAACAGCTTTTTATAAATGTAGAGTGGTACAATAAGCGAATAGTAGGTTGACTAAGAAAACTATTATTTAGGCGGTTTTATCAATAAAAACAGTGAATCGGCTTGAACGAGGAGGGGCGGTTGTGTCCGGAATTATCTAATCAACTATGAGGTTAAGTGATTTAAAAACAACTGATACCAAGTAGCTAATAAGACCCTATAAGACTTTAAAGCATAGGATAGTTTCGTTAAGAGATAATCTCCAGTACTACTGTTGTTATCTTGATATTTGCCCTTTCGAAAAAAAAATATGTGACCAAATGTGAAACATGTTGTCTAAAGTACGAATACGAAAGGGAGAAATTGCTATGAAAACCTTTTCGAATTTCACATAAAGTGTTTTTTAAGGTGTATTAAGTTGGTAAAGAATTTGGTAAGTTGAGTTTGATTTAGGGGTAAAGCAAATAATCAACTTACATAATGTTACCATGAGTGTCAAAGTTGTTTAGTGACACATTAAGTTATGATTGTTTTGGTTTGCATTAAACAATTACTTCGGTAGGTTTAATGTAAAAGATCAAAAAGGCTATCTATTTATAGATGGCCTTTTTTGATTTTGGGATTTTGCTGTAGATAATCGTTTATTCAAAGTAGAGTTTGGTGTAAGTCTCCTTTTGATTAATAATAATTATTCGAATACTCGTTTATTTACTAAAATTACACCATTTGTTTGTTTTTGATTTTCAGCAGCGCCGTTATCTCTTAAAAGAGGGTAACTCTTAGATGTAATTTCCACTAAAGTTGCACACTTTCATATTTACCTCAAATGGGTTAATGATTCTTGGGTGTTTTGCGTGAAACGTTGGGAAGAATATGGTAAATAGTAATTTACTACATTATTAAGTGGTTAAATTGAGTTTTTTAGTACCTTTGTGCCTATTATTTTTTAGTATATGATACATTCGATGACAGGGTTTGGTAAAGCTTGTATGCAGTTACCTCACAAGAAAATCACAGTTGAAGTTAAATCTTTGAATAGTAAGAATTTAGATTTAAATGTTCGCTTACCATTAACTTATAGAGAAAAGGAATTACCCCTGCGCAATGTAATTGCTCAAGAACTTGAAAGAGGTAAAGTTGACTTTTCATTGTACTGTGAGATTACAGCAGAAGAAACATCTAATAAAATTAATGGACCTATCGTTGTAGCATATATAAATCAAATGAAGGAGATCATTCCTCAGGCAGATGAGACTGAATTGATGAAGATGGCAGTTCGTATGCCAGACGCTTTGAAAGTTGAGCGTTTGGAATTAGATGAGAGCGAATGGTTAGAGATTGAAAAGGTAATAGCAGAAGCAATCAAGAATATCAACGAGTTTAGACGAAGTGAAGGAAGTACACTTGAGAAAGATTTTCGCCTGAGAGTAGCTAATATCCGCTTCTATATGGATGAAATAACTAAACTGGATGCTGAACGTATTTTGACTGTAAAAGAAAGACTTAGAAATAACCTTGATGAACTTCAAGTTACTGTTGATGAAAATCGATTTGAACAAGAGGTTATTTACTATTTAGAGAAACTTGATATCAATGAAGAGAAAGTAAGATTAGCACAACACTTAGATTACTTTATTGAAACATTGGAAGGCAAAGAAGCTAATGGACGTAAATTAGGTTTTATTGCTCAAGAGATGGGAAGAGAGATAAATACAATGGGATCTAAATCTAACCATGCTGATATGCAGAAGTATGTTGTGAAGATGAAAGACGAATTAGAAAAAATAAAAGAACAAGTTTTAAACGTTCTATAATCCAAATATATACAGCAGCAGTTTTATTATGAAGAAAGGTAAACTGATTGTTTTTTCGGCCCCTTCTGGATCTGGAAAAACAACAATTGTAAAGCATTTACTTGAACAAAAAGAATTGAATTTAGAGTTTTCTATTTCTTGTACCTCTCGAGCGCCGAGAGGTGAGGAAGTAAATGGAAAAGACTACTACTTTATCTCCTTAGAAGATTTTAAAAAGCATATAAAGGCGGAAGACTTTTTAGAATGGGAAGAAGTTTATAGAGATAATTTCTATGGAACTCTAAAATCTGAAGTGGAGCGTATTTGGGCAGAAGGGAAGAATGTGATTTTTGACATAGATGTTGCCGGAGGATTGAGAATTAAGAAGAAGTTTCCAGAAGAGACATTGGCAGTTTTTGTGAAGCCACCAAGTATTGATGAGCTTAAGATTCGCTTGAAAAAGCGCTCTACTGAAAGTGAAGATAAAATCAATATGCGCATTGCTAAAGCTTCAGTTGAGTTAGCTACAGCTCCGCAGTTTGACATGATTATTAAGAATTACGATTTAGATACAGCAAAAGAAGAAGCATCTAATTTAGTTAGAGAATTTATTAAATAAGAGGTAGTTAAAATGAAGGTTGGATTGTATTTTGGAACATTTAATCCTATTCACATAGGTCATTTAGTTATTGCCAATCACTTAGTGCAATTTACAGATATAGATGAAGTTTGGATGGTGGTTACTCCTCACAGCCCTTTGAAGAAGAAAAAAGGTCTTTTAGAGGATTTTCACAGAATACACATGGTGAATTTAGCAACTGCAGATTATGATCATATAAAGCCTTCCGATATTGAGTTTAATCTTCCGCAACCGAATTATACTGTGAATACTATGGCTCATCTGCATGAGCGATACCCTAAGTATGAATTCGCTTTGATAATGGGACAGGATAATCTGGATAGTTTTACGAAATGGAAAAACTATGAGGTGTTGTTAGCAGAGTATTCTATTTACGTTTACCCTCGTATTTTTTCTGGTAAACAAGATGATAATCCTCTCTTAGCGCATGCCAATGTACACTTGGTTGAGAATGCCCCTATTATGGAGATTTCAGCTACATTTATTAGAGATGCGATCAAAGAAGGGAAGAATATTAAACCCTTGTTAGATAAAGAAGTGTGGAAGTATATCGATCACAATCTGTTTTTTAAGAAGTAGAATAATTGTAATATATACATATAAAGAGGAGTGCTACGGCATTCCTTTTTTTAATTTTAGAAGTGAAATAAATAAACAAAAGATGTTATGTTGAATTTTGAATTATATAATCCCACAAGATTGCTATATGGAAAAGGTCAAATAGCTTCCATTGGTCAATTGATCTTACCCAACAGTAAAATTCTACTGGCTTATGGAGGAGGTAGTATCTTTAAAAATGGGGTATACAACCAGGTTACGGAAGCTCTGAAGGACTTCGAAGTAATCGAGTTTGGCGGAATAGAACCTAACCCACATTATGAAACTTTGGTGAAGGCCGTTGAATTAATCAAGAAGAATAAGATTGACTTTATCCTTGGTGTAGGTGGAGGTAGTGTTATTGATGGAGTGAAGTTTATCTCCGCTGCTGTTCATTATGAAGGGGATAGCAAGGAGATTATATTAAATAAAATGAATGTAAATTGGCAAACAGTACCCTACGGAGCAGTCTTGACTCTACCCGCAACGGGAAGTGAAATGAATAACGGAGCAGTCGTGACAATTGCAGAGTCAAACGACAAGTTATCGTTTTCTGGTGAGCCTCTATATCCATTGTTTTCTATCTGTGATCCTACTGTTGTAAGCTCACTACCGCAAAGGCAGATTGCCAACGGTTTGGCTGATTCTTTTGTACACGTATTAGAACAATATATTACTTACCCTCAGAATGCTCCCTTACAAGATCGCTTTGCAGAATCTATACTCTCAGTTATTCTTGAAGTCGCTCCCGCTATCTTATCGGACCCTGCGGATTACGATGCTGCGACTACTTATATGTGGGCATGTACTATGGCTCTAAATGGATTGATAGCTATGGGTGTCAAAGAAGATTGGGTAACCCATGCGATTGGCCATGAACTAACTGCTCTTTATGGTATTGATCACGGGCGTACATTAGCGATAATAGGACCTAATTTGTATCAGGTTATGTTTGATACCAAGAAAGAGAAATTAGCGCAATTAGGGAGACGTGTGTTTTCTATTTCTGAAGGTTCTGAGGAAGAAATTGCCAAGAAAGCTATAGAGGCGTTAGTAGCATTCTTTCATTCTTTAGAGATTAAGACGAAGCTTTCTGACTATACAGCCGATTACCTTCAAACAAGCGATATTATTGTCAATCGATTTCGCTCCAGAGGATGGTTAGCGATGGGAGAACAAAAAAATATAACACTGGATAAAATAAAAGAGATAGTAGAGTTAAGCTATTAAATTAATAACTAACTTTTTTAGCAATTTTGGTTAGGTATCTTTATAAGATACGATGTAAATATTCTCTTATCTATCATTTGTGAATTAATTAGGTATAAATATGTTAACCTTTATTTTGTTTTATATTAATCGTATCACTCCAATTAATCGTTTTTTTATGATTATGGTTTACAATTAATGATTAATATAGTCTTATTGGTATTTTTTCTGTGAAATATCTTAGTGCTGTTAAAAAGAATGGAGTTATTACTATCATTGTTTGCAATAAGTTTTTTATTTACTTTTGGCATAGATATAATCTAAAATTATGAGTGATTATCCAAAGTTTGCGGTAATTGGTGGTGGAAGTTGGGCAACCGCTATTGTAAAAATGCTAAGTGAGAATCTTCCGAAGATTGCTTGGTATATGAGAAATGATACGGCCTTAGAAGAAATCAAGGTTAATTTTCATAATCCAAATTACCTAAGTTCTGTAGAGTTTGACGTCGATCAGCTTTATTTAACTAATGATATTAACAAAGCAATCTCTTATGCTGATTATGTGATTTTTGCTATTCCGTCTGCTTTTTTGAGTAAGGAAATGGAGAAGTTGTATGTCAGCTTGGAGGGGAAAGTTATTATTTCGGCTATTAAAGGTATTATACCTGAAACAAGCCTTATCGTAGGAGAGCATTTTCACACTGTTTATGGGATTCCTTATGATAATATTGCCGTGATTACGGGACCTTGTCATGCGGAAGAAGTTGCCTTAGAGCGTCTTTCTTATTTAACTTTAGCTTGTCGCAATGAGGAGCATGCAAAGACGGTCGCTGATTGCTTGAGTAGTCACTATATTAAAGTAAAAGAGACTGATGATATTGTAGGGACTGAGTATGCAGCTGTATTAAAGAATATTTATGCCATTGCTTGTGGTATGGCTCATGGTCTTGGTTATGGTGATAACTTCCAAGCCTTGTTGATGAGTAATGCTATTCGCGAAATGAAGAAGTTCATTAAGAAGGTGCATCGAATGAAGAGAAATATCAATAACTCTGCCTATCTGGGAGATTTATTAGTGACAGGGTATTCCTTATTCTCCCGAAACCGAATGTTCGGTAATATGATAGGAAAAGGGTATACGGTAAAATCAGCGCAAATGGAGATGAGTATGATTGCGGAAGGGTATTATGCCGCTAAAAGTGCTTATGAGTTAAACCAAAAGTACGGTGCCAAAACGCCAATTATCAATGCTGTATACGATATTCTATACAATGGTAAGGATCCGAAGAAGACGTTTAGAAAGCTTACCGAAAAATTAGATTAATTTTTTCTGTTTATTTACGTTATTTGATAAATAGATTCAAAATAAGGCATAACCCTCTGTATTACAGGGGGTTATTTTTATTTTATTTGTTTTCGTATATTTGCTATTTAGAATGTATTGTGTTGTATTTCAGTTGATTACTTTAGTTTCTCTTGGGGGAAATTTTTATATTTAGTTTTGACCCTGTAAAAAAAAAATAGAATGGATCATTTAATTAATCACCCTGGTTTACTTGCAGGGTTTGGAATTGTTGTTTTAGTAATGCTGTTGTTGGACTTAGGTGTTTTCAACCGTCATAGCCATACTGTTTCTACGAAAGAGGCCTTGATATGGACTGTGGTTTGGATTGGTCTGGCGATGTGTTTTAGTGGGGTTATATACTATTACATGGATTTCGAGAACTTTGCGCGTTTCCAATCAGCTTATTGGATTGAGAAGGCGTTGTCAGTCGATAACCTCTTTGTTTTTATTCTTGTGTTTACCTTCTTTAAGGTACCCAAGGAACTACATCACCGCGTATTGTTTTGGGGAATAATTGGTGCATTAGTATTTAGAGCTATATTTATTTTTGCAGGGGTTGAGATCATTAACCATACCTATTTACCGGAAATGGAGCTATTTGGTAGAAATGTTGAGATCAATATTGTTTTGACAATTTTTGGTATCTTCTTATTGATTTCAGGTATAAAATCTTGGTTTGCTAAGGATGATCACAGTGATGAACAAGACCTTTCAAAAAACTTTGCAGTGCGTATGGTACACAAGTTTTTTAAAGTGAGTAATGAGTATGACGGAGAGAAATTTTTTACGGTTAAGAACGGGGTTAAAATGGTTACTCCTCTATTCGTAGCATTAATGGTGATTGAGTTTACAGATGTGATTTTTGCAGTAGACAGTATTCCAGCTATTTTTGCTATTGCTCCAGATGACCCTTTCATCTTATATACTTCTAATATTTTTGCTATTCTTGGTTTGAGATCGCTGTATTTCTTACTTGCTAATTTCATGGACAGATTCTCTAAACTGAAATATGGTTTAGCTATTATATTGTCTTTTATTGGTATAAAAATGATTATCTCTCCTTTCTATCACGTTGATTCTATGATTTCATTATCAGTGATTGGTGGAGTTTTAATATTATCAGTAGTAGCTTCTTTTTTATTTCCTCCAAAAAAAGACGCACTATAAGTTATAGTTTATAAAGTTCAAAAGGCTGTCGTTGAAAAACGACAGCCTTTTTGTTATAGGTCAAGTTGGTATATGTTGAACTTTGATATATCTACAGAGCCTTCCTCGACCGATAAGGTCAATTGGTTGTAGGGCTCTGTTGGGAATATTAGATTGGTCATCGTCACTTTTCCTTTGTTTATAAATAGTTCAGTGGAACACTTGTCTACGATTAATCTTGTCTTGTATTTTTTGATTTCGTATAAAGGGCCTTTTATTTTCTTTGAAGTAAATTTTGAGTCAAAGTCAATTTGTCCACTTCGATTTCTATTCATATAGATTTTATCTTTCTTAAAGTGATAGGTATAGGAAATTTCTTCGTTTTCACTATTCGATAAGGTTAAGGTAAAAGATTTCGTACTGACGTCAATGATGTCAAAATCGAGTACAATTTCGAAGGCGCCATTGTTGTTTTCTAACATGGATTTGATTGTTGTTGTCTTGTCGAGTAATCTTGACGGATAACTTTGTTTTTCTACTCTGTGTTGCTTTGTCTCTTTAATTGGAAAACTCGCGACAATAAATTGCTTTTGCACTTTTGTCAATTCTAAAATGCGCGGTAATGTCATCGCATTCTGAAAAGTTGTTGTAGGTGTTTTGTGTGCGTATTGAAGGTTGTTCATCCAGGCTATCCATAGCGTTTTTCCTTTTGGGTGGTTACTGTTAGTCGTTCCCGCATAACAATCGCGGCCAAAGTCGAGTATTTTGACTTCATTGTCTTCATCTGCTTTGAATACGCTACCATCGAAGTCCCCAACTTGATATAGCGTAAAGGCTTTAAATTTCGATTTTTGTGCATTTGTACTATGCATTAGAATCCATTTGGTTTGACTTCCATATTGTAGAGGGAATAAGTCTGGACTGTGCCAGTGATCACTTGGGATGGTATAGGGATATTTGAATACACTTGTTTCTTGCCATTCGAGTAAATTTGCTGAATTGTATATGGCGATTGAATGTCCCATAGTTATTAGCATTACCCAATTTTGAGTTTGCACGTGATAGAAAACTTTAGGAGAACTGAGCTCCTGGCCATTTTTACTTGTTACGATGGGATTGTTATCAAATTGTGTGAAGTTTCCATCAGTATCTAATTTATAGGCTAAGTAAAGCTTGTGGTTTTTATGGGGATACTTATAGAAAGCAAAAGTGGTCTGTTTTCCAAGATTGGAGGTATTAAGTTTGTCAATGACTATGTAGTCTACATTTTTGTTGTGTAGATGATGATATTCGCTGTTGTTGGTTGCCATTTGCCATTGCATTAGATTTTTGGATAGGACTGTCGTCCAATGTGCATGCTGTTGGTCTGTATGGTGTAAGTTGTTGAGAAAGTGAAGTTGATAATGCTGATTGCTATAGCTAAAGGCAAAGGGAAAATCCATCCAACCCCAGGGAGCAGTTAAGTGAAGTAAAGGCCTGTGTTTTTCGAATATTTGTAAGGGAAGATCCTCTTGTTGTGCAATATGGAGCTCGCTAAGTTTTATTTTATTTTCTGAACCAATTTTTAGTTTCAAGGTTTGCCCCTTGAATTGGCTTACTTGTATAGGGTGATAGTATTGTGCCTTGCCTGAGGTAATCTTTGCTGTAAAGCTTAAAGAAGTAGCTTTATTAGGACTGATAAACTCAACTTTGGATTCAGGTTCTCCATTGCAAAAAGGAAGTAAAATAAAATTTGAAGTGATGTCAATAAGCGACTTTTGATTGTACTTCATAAGTTATAGTGATTTAAGGTTTTACTTTTTGTATTCTATCTATTGTTGTGTAAAGTAAAATTACCTTTAAATTGAAAAACTCAATATTATTATAGTATTAAATATTCGTTTGAAATTCAATGATTTATATAGTGAAGAAATCAAATATTCACATTTTAGTTTGTATAGAATTAAGCGGGGGATACATACTTGTATCCCCCGTTTTAAATTCTATTATTTCTTTAGATCTTTTGATGGTTGTGGTGATCCTCTATGGCACATCGCACAACTAACAACATCTATTTTTTCTGGCTCTGCAGCATTTTGCCAATTGAAATTTTCCGCATTAATCTTGCGAGTCATTACAATCATATGACGTGTAAATTCTTTCTCTTTTTTGCTGTCATCAGCAAAGTCTAATTTGTCGCTACCTTCAATTTGAGCGTGACAATAACTACACTTTACACCTAAAGCTTCGTTATAGCCTTTCATCAAGCCTTTCAAACTATCATTAGAAATATCCGCTGGCAATACTTTTAAGTTTTTCCATTCAGATTGTTCTTTTGTTGATTCTGTAATCGTTGTTTTATTATTAAATGCTAATAATATTGTCGCTCCAACGATAACCAATCCTAATCCAAGTAAGTTTTTAATTTTCATAAGTGATTCTTTTTTGAGTAAAAGCAAGTTAATCAAAGAATCATTTGGATTGAATATAAATAATGTGCTTGTATGTGGTTGAAAATTAGTTTATTGCGATTTTATAAGAAAACCCCATTTTTGTTGTCAAATGGCAATTTTTTTAATTCTATTCCTTCGATTGTATTTGCCTGTAGGGTATAATTTTTATCATAAAGCTTGCCACCTTGAAAGAATGTCAACATAAATGTATTGTCTAATTGAAAGATGTTCTCATCAAGTAGTTCAACTTTTAGCGCTTGTTTTGGACCTAATTTTTGAAAGGCATGTCTAAATAGACTGGATGCTCTCTTCTCTCCATTGAGTTCTCCTTGCGCTTGTGAGACAATCATGATTGCTTCAATATCTTCTGCTGTATTGTTATATAAGTAGACGTACCAGCAGTCAGCAAGAAAATTGTCATTGTACTCTTTTACAATTGCTATCTCTACATTTTTTACTTCTGGAATTTCAATGTCTTTTTTCATTGTCAACAAATTTAGGTTGCAAAGATAAAAACTTATTGATGTTTCATTTATAAAATATTTGCGACCCATAGGGGCAACTGTGATTTCTGTATTTGTTTTCGCGGTTGGTATTTTTGTTGTGTTCGTTTGATTTTATCGCTGGCTTGTTCGTGGAGTGCTAATAATAGGTAGCAGTCATTTTGTCTATTAGTCTACTTACTTATCTTGAATTGTTTGATGCTCTTGCTCATTTAATCCTGTTTTGCTATTTGGCATATTACCACCGCAGAACTATACAGTTGCTTTTTGCTTTTATTGATTTCTTCTTTGCCACCTTCCACTTATGATTGTTGAGAGTTAAGTATCGTTTATGACACAGTGAGGTGTTTGCTACTTCGCGTTTTCTTTTGCTTTAGAGGATATGTCTCGTCCTAATATAGCTGTACAGTTATTGTTTATAATTCTGCTTTTAACTGTACTCTTGTTTTTACATTCTGATATTGTTTTAGCGGTAAGCCTGAATTGATGTGTTTGGATGAGTCATTTGCTGATCCCAGCCCTACTACTTAAATTCGCTTAAGTGAGTTAATCAAAAGCAAGGTGATAGACAAGGAGATGGCTCTTGCCGTGTCAAGTCACGATTTACAGTATATTGTGGATATCTCCAATTGCGGAGAGTAGAATGGATGGAGAAAGGCAAAGTAATTGAGAATGCAACAAGTGGGAACCACGTTTTTTGCGTGTTATTGATGTACTTTAATAAATGCGTTGAATCCTTTATTTTACACTTAATAATTGGAACAATGTAGACCAATTCGTTCTTGAATTGTCTTTTTGGGCATTTTGGGTTACACAGTGGTGACTATATTTTTTTGAAGTAATTAAATACGCGTTATTTTAATCAAGGAAAAAATAGTTACTTTGTTAGAAGTTTAAAATTTTAATAAAAAAGAAGTAATCATTATTTTTGTGAGTAAGGATACTAAAAGTATATTAAAATAGTTTAGATGATAAATGAGTTAAGGTGAAAAGTTTAGGAAGTTACAGTTTATTATTAATCTTCAGTGTTTTGTTCATTGTCAGTTGTTCTGTGAAGCAGGATCGACTGATTAATCGCGGATATCACGCGATGACTACGCGTTATAATATTCTGTATAATGGTGATATGGCTTACGATGAGGCGTTGATCGCTCTCAAAGAGGGCTATTATGACAACTTCTGGGAGATTCTTCCTGTTGAGCGCATCGAGATAAAAGTTGACCCAGAAAAGGAGTTTAAGATTAGTGAACCGATAAAAAGTAAACCAGGGTCAATATTAGATAACCTTTCCATTGAAGGAGAGAACAAGGAAGGTGGGTTAGATGGAGGTACTGGATTTGAACGAGCAGAGAATAAAGCTACAAAAGCTATTCAAAAGCACTCAATGTACATTCAAGGTAGAGAGCGAAACTGGCAGATGGATGAGGCTTATTTACTCTTGGGAAAGGCGCGTTATTACGACGGGAGATTCATACCTGCCTTAGAGTCGTTTAACTATATTTTGTACAAATACCCTGATAGCGATAAGATTGACGAAGCAAAGGTATGGCGTGAAAAGTCAAATCTTAGACTTTCTTATGATGATATAGCGATAAAGAACTTGAAAGAGTTTATACACATCCGAAAAGGAAAAATGAAGAAGCAAACGGAGGCTGACGCCAACGCTATTCTTGCACAAGGGTATATCAATATCGAAAAATTTGAGGAGGCAATCGCTCCGATGAAGAATGCTTTGGAGTTAACGCAATCTAAAGAAGAAAGAGCAAGGTATTCTTTTATCTTAGGACAATTGAATGCAAGAGTAGGAAAAAAAGCGGAAGCATTTCACTACTTCGAATCTGTCGTGAAGATGAAGCGCAAAGGACCGAAATCGTATTATATTCACTCGTATAGTCAAATGGCTGAATTAGGTGTGCGCAAAGCTTCTGATTCTACTGCTTTCCTAAAATTGTACAGAAAGTTGTTGAAGGATAGAGAGAACCGCCCGTATTACGATGTACTAAATCGTCAAGTAGGTTTGTTTTACAATGGGGTTGGCAAAACGGATTTGGCTTTGAACTACTTGAAAAAGGCAGTAAAAGAAAGCAAAGGAGATGAGCAATTAAAGGCGTACAACTATTTGAGTATTGCCGATATCTATTTCAATAGTGCTGGATATGCGGAAGCGGGATCATATTATGATAGTGCACTTAGTATCTTGCCTGAGAAGTTTAAAGAACGATATCGCTTAACGAAAAGACGCGATGCACTGAAAGAGGTTGTGAAATACGAGCAAATTGCACATAAGAACGATAGTATTCTCAACCTTGTGGCGATGACTGCTGATCAACAGATTGCTTATTTTACCAAATATGTAGAGGACTTGAGAAGAGAAGATTTTAGAAAGTTGCAAGCCAACCTAAAAGGTAAAAATAGAGATTCAAATGTAGATTATTTTAATATGGCCAATTTTGGAGAGGCTGTAGGTTCCTTTATGGAATCAAATAGTCTACCACAGGGAATGGGCAATTCTACTTTCTACTTTTATTCTCAACAGGCTTCAGCTTATGGTAAACAGGATTTTAAGCGAAAATGGGGAAATCGTCCATTAGTTGATAATTGGAGATGGTCTTCAGCATTGAATAATAGCCATAGGGAAGTAGGACAAACAGAGAACTCTGAGGGGAAATCAAAAGGAAATACCGTTGGTTCTCCTCCCGACAACAGGTATAATGTGGATCATTACATCGGACAGATTCCAAAAGATTCTTTAGAGATTGGCAAGCTTCGCGTTGATCGTGATTTTGCTTATTTTCAGTTAGGGTCAATGTACAGCGAACAGTTTAAGAAATACAAGTTAGCTGCTGAGCGATTTGAAAAATTATTAGCTTTTGTACCTGCGCCTGCAAATCGACTTATTTTGCCAAGTATGTATAAGTTGTATAAGATATACTTAGAGATTGACAATGATAAGGCGATGGCTATGAAAGCGTATATCATCCGTAATTATCCAAACTCGCGTTATGCAAAATTACTGCAGAATGTCAAAATGAGCGAGATCGATGACTTATCACCCGAACAGTTGTTTACGAAAGTGTATCGTGTCTACGCAAGTGGAGATATTGAAAAAGCATACAAGGAAGTAGATTTTGTATTAGAGAATTACGATAATGACTATATTAGTAAATTCGAATTGTTAAAAGCGAGAATCATTGCTCGAAAAGAGGGAATTAATGCTTATAAAGAGGCGCTCAATTTCATTGCTATGACCTATAGCTCTACAAAAGAAGGTAAAGAAGCTGAGGAAATACTAAACAATGAGGTAGTCAGCTTGGAAGCACGAGAGTTTACAAATAACAATAGTGCTGATAGTTGGAAGGTAGCCGTGTGGGTCTCTGATAGGGATGCGGGACAAGTGGGAGATTTACGTAGAAAAATGGCTGATTTCGGTGCAATTAATGAGCAAATCGGAATTAAGTTTTCGGAAGATTACTATTTGACAAGCGAAAAAATATTAGTTTTACATGGGTTTAGAAGTAAAGAAGATGCTGAAAAAGTGATAGATAGGTTGGGAATACTTGCTTATCCTGTGGAAACGAATGACTATGTTATTATTCAGATTAAAAAGAATTGGAAAGAGTTTATTGATAAGTTCTTTCCTCCACAATAGTTAAGTAAAAAAAGGTTGAAAAAAAATAGATTATGTTTAAAAATTCAAAAAAAGAGTCTTCTGTAGATTTGTTAGGAAAAACGAATAGAATAGTTGAAGCAACTATTATTAGAGGAGATATTGAAGCAGTCTCTGATCTTCGCATCGATGGAGAATTGAAGGGAAATTTACTTGTAAAAGGAAGAGTTGTTGTAGGACCACAGGCTAAGGTGGTTGGAAACATCGACTGTGAGAATGCCGATATTGAAGGAACTGTTGAAGGTATTATTCGCGTGAACGATCTGCTTACAGTGAAAACAAATGCGAATATCAAAGGAGAATTAATAGTGGGGAGATTATCTGTTGAACCTGGAGGAAATATAGAGGTTACTTGCCAAATGCTTGGGCAGTCAGGTAAGGATTCTAAATCCAATGGCAAACAAGAGAAAGCTGAAAAAACGGAGAAATTAGAAGCTGTTGAAAAGAAGGGATAATAGTAAGAAATTGATATTTTGAATAAACAAAAGCCAAATGATAAGGGACCTAATAAGTGGCTAACTTTAATTACGATGCCGTTTCAAATGGGGATTACTATTTATTTGGCTCATTTGTTAGGAGATTGGTTAGATGGTAAATACGATTTTAACAATGGTATTGCAAATAAAACTTGTACATTATTGGGAGTAGGATTAGCTTTGTACCAAGTTATTAGACAAGTACATCAAATTAATCAAAAGTAAAGATGGATAGACAGACACTTGGTGTTGGATTGAAAGCGCTCGGATTTTTAGCAATCTGCTTTTTAGCGCATTATGCGATTATTTCTTTTACGGATTTGGGAAATTCACTTCCTGTATTAGGATATAGTTTATTTGGATTTTATGGATTAGGATTGATTTTTACGATTGTTATATTTGCAGCAATGGTAGGGATTAAAAATAGCCTGCCAAATAACTTGGGCTTTGTCTTTTTGGGCTTCATAACGCTTAGGCTTGTCGTTAGTTATCTTTTTGCTAAGGCAGGTTTAGACAGTGAAAATGTCGATCTGGGATTCAAAGTAAATTTTCTTGTATCTGTTCTGGTTTTTCTTGGGGTAGATGCATATTTGAGCTATTTCGTTTTGAATAAGAATAGTAGCGCAGAAAAAAGTTAACAAAAAAAGTTTCGCATAAAGGTATGATTATATAAGATTTATTGTACTTTTGCACAAAATTTTAAGAACCATAAATATTCAAGAAGTTAAGGTATGGTGACTCTGAAGAAATCACTGAATTTATTAGCAGCTGTAATTTTTACAGCATCGTCTGTATTTTCGTATGCACAAACTAATGCTCAAAGTAATGAAGGAAACCTTTCAAAAGCTGAGCAGTCAATTGAGGAAACACTTGAAGCTGTAGAGGATACAGAGCATGTTGTGGCTGAAAAAACTCAAAAGGAGAAAGTTCAAGACCACATCACGCATCACTTAGCAGATGATTATTCATTTGTGTTTTTCTCAGATGAGGCGACTGGTAAAAATTACGGATTTCCGTTACCAGTAATTTTAATAGACAACGGCCTTAAAGTATTTATGTCTTCTGAATTCGACTACGGTAAGAAATTAGTTGAAAAAGATGGACAAACGTATAAATTGTACCACAGCAAAATCTATAAGACTGACGCTGAGGGAACAATTAACTATGATGACAAGCATTTTGTAACTAATGAAAAACCTTTGGATTTTTCAATTACAAAAAATGTTGCGTCATTGATGTTTACTACTATTTTAATCATCATCATGTTTACAGGTTTGGCTAAAACGTATAAAAACGGGCCAAATAACTTGCCAAAAGGCTTTTCGAGAGCTTTAGAGCCAATGGTGCTTTATGTGCGTGATGAAATGGCAATTCCAAACATTGGAAAAGATAAGTATAAGAAGTTTATGCCTTATCTGTTGTCAGTTTTCTTTTTGATTTTCTTATTAAACGTATTGGGGTTAACTCCACTTGGATTTAACGTAACAGGAAGCATATCGGTAACTGCTTGTTTAGCATTGTTTACTTTTTTCTTTGTTCACTTTTCTGCAAACAAAGATTATTGGAAACACATGTTGTGGATGCCTGGTGTTCCAGTACCAATGAAAATAATGTTAGCGCCAATTGAGATTTTAGGAGCTTTAATTAAGCCTTTCTCATTGATGGTTCGTCTTTTTGCTAATATTACAGCAGGTCACTCTGTAGTATTTGGGTTAATTGCTATCATCTTCGTAATGCAACAAGAGTTGACTACAGGTGGAGCTACAGCAGTAGGGTTTTTACTTTCTACTTTCTTAGTATTCTTAGAGATATTAGTTGCTTTCTTACAAGCGTTCATCTTTACGATGTTATCTTCTCTATTTATCGGAATGGCTGTTGCTGAGCACGATCACGAAGAAGCTCATCATTAATAGTATTAAATCAAGAATCAATTTAAAATTTGTTTAATTAATATAAATCAATCACTATGGAATTACCAAACATTATTGGTGCAGGTTTAATCGTAATCGGAGCTGGTTACGGTTTAGGAAAAATCGGATCTTCTGCAATGGACGCTATTGCTCGTCAACCAGAAGCTGCTGGAAAAATCCAAACTGCGATGATTATTATTGGTGCATTATTGGAAGGTTTAGCATTCGGTGCTTTAATCTTAGGTAAATAATCCAAGAAAACAAAAAGAGGTTTATCTGTGACGGTTGGTCATAGGTAAACCTCTTAATTAAACAAAATAGGCATTAAAAAGTATAATTTTAGATAATGGAGAAGTTAATTAACGATTTCAGTTTTGGATTATTTTTCTGGCAATTTATCATCTTATTAGTGGTGGTATTTGTTTTAGGGAAATTTGCATGGAAGCCAATTGTAAATGCTTTAGAAGCTCGTGAGGCGGGTATTACTGACGCATTAGCAGCAGCTGAGAATGCAAAAAGAGAAATGGCTAATTTAAAAGCTGATAATGAGAAATTATTAGCTGAGGCTCGTGCTGAGCGCGATGCTTTACTTAAAGAAGCTAGAGAAATTAAAGAGCAAATGATTGCTGATGCAAAAGTTGAGGCAGAAGCTCATGGAGAGAAATTAATTGCACAAGCGAAAGCTGTTATCGAAAGCGAAAAAGCGGCTGCAGTAATCGATCTTAAAAATCAAGTATCTTCAATTTCAATTGAAATCGCTGAAAGATTATTAAAAGATCAATTGGCTAACAAAGAGGCTCAATCTAAATTGGTTGAGAAGATGTTAGACGAAGTAAAATTAAATTAATAAAGTCATTATGATAAGCACTAGAGCAGCTGCAAGATATGCTAAAGCAATGCTTGAGATTTCCATTGAAAAAGGAAATACTGATGCTGTTAATAATGATATGATCTTTATTTCTCAATCAGTATCTCAAAGCAGTGAATTGAAAACGTTTCTTTTAAATCCTATCGTTAAGGATGATATTAAACTTAACGCGTTAGTAGAAGTTTTTGCTTCTGTTAGTGAGGGAACGAAAGAGTTGTTTAAATTGTTAAGTACAAACAGTAGATTTGAGATTCTTGAGGGTATTGCTTCTGAGTTTCAAAAGCAATATGAGATTTTCAAGGGAATCGAGAGAGTAATTGTTACTACTGCAATTCCTATGGACGCAACGTTAGAAGCTAAGGTGATTGACAAAGTCAAAACTCTTGCTCCTAATAAAGAAATTATTATTTCTAATATTGTTAACCCTGATATCTTAGGTGGTTTTATCCTTAGAATGGGAGATAGACAATTCAATGCGTCTTTAGCTAATCAATTACAAGTTTTAAAAAGAGAATTAACTAATTAAAAAATCACCGCACGAATTTTCGTGTATAAACATAGACAAAAATGGCGGAAATTAAACCAGCTGAAATATCAGCGATTTTAAAGAAACAGTTATCTGGATTTAGCTCTGAAGCTTCATTAGAAGAAGTGGGAACTATACTAGAAGTAGGAGATGGTGTTGCTCGTGTGTACGGGTTGACAAATGCTGAATATGGAGAGTTAGTTGTTTTAGACAACGGATTAGAGGCAATGGTACAAAACCTTGAAGAAGACAATGTAGGTATTGTATTATTAGGTTCAGCTGTTGGAGTTAAAGAAGGAGCTACAGTGAAGAGAACTGGGCGTATTGCTTCTTTAAAAGTTGGAGAAAAAATGGTAGGACGTGTTGTAAATACATTAGGTCTGCCAATCGATGGAAAAGGTCCTATTGAAGGTGATTTATTTGAAATGCCATTAGAGCGTAAAGCTCCTGGTGTTATCTACCGTCAGCCAGTTACTGAGCCATTGCAAACAGGTATTAAATCAGTAGATGCGATGATTCCTATCGGACGTGGACAACGTGAGTTAGTTATCGGTGACCGTCAAACTGGAAAAACTACGGTTTGTATTGATACGATTTTGAATCAAAAAGAGTTTTACGATGCTGGGCAACCAGTTTACTGTATCTACGTTGCAATTGGACAAAAAGCTTCAACTGTAGCAGGTATCGCTAAAACTTTACAAGATAAAGGAGCTATGGATTATTCTATTATCGTAGCTGCTAACGCTTCTGACCCAGCTCCAATGCAAGTTTATGCTGCTATGGCTGGTGCTGCAATCGGAGAGTACTTCCGTGATACAGGACGTCCTGCTTTGATTATCTATGATGACTTGTCTAAACAAGCTGTTGCTTACCGTGAGATGTCATTAATTTTACGTCGTCCACCAGGACGTGAGGCGTACCCTGGAGACGTTTTCTATTTACACTCAAGATTATTAGAACGTGCTGCTCGTGTTATTGGTGATGATGATATCGCTAAAAACATGAACGACTTACCTGAGTCTTTGAGACCATTCGTAAAAGGTGGTGGTTCTTTAACTGCTTTACCTATTATTGAAACTCAAGCGGGTGACGTTTCTGCATATATTCCAACTAACGTAATTTCGATTACTGATGGACAGATTTTCTTAGAGTCTGATTTGTTTAACTCGGGTGTACGTCCTGCTATTAACGTGGGTATTTCTGTATCTCGTGTTGGGGGATCTGCTCAGATTAAATCAATGAAGAAAGTGGCTGGTACTTTAAAACTTGACCAAGCGCAATTCCGCGAATTAGAGGCTTTTGCTAAGTTTGGTTCTGATTTAGATGCTGCGACTATGAACGTTATTTCTAAAGGTCAACGCAACGTTGAAATTTTGAAACAAGCTGTTAACGATCCATATAAAGTTGAAGATCAAGTTGCAATTATCTACGCTGGATCTAAAAACTTATTGAGAAACGTACCTGTGGAGAAAGTGAAAGAATTCGAAAGAGAATATCTTGATGCTCTTAACTCTCGTCACAAGGATACATTGAATCAATTAAAAGCAGGTAAATTCACTGATGAGTTAACTGCTGTATTAGAGAAAGTAGCGAAAGAAGTAGCTGCAAAATATTAAGAATTAGATTTAGGTTGGAAAGGTGCTTTTGGCTCCTTTCCATTCTAAGGTAATATATATAACAAAATGGCAAACCTTAAAGAAATACGTAATAGGATTTCATCAATCGGTTCAACTATGCAGATTACTTCTGCAATGAAGATGGTTTCTGCAGCTAAGCTTAAAAAAGCAACAGATACTATTATGGCGATGCGTCCATATTCAGAAAAGTTGACTGAATTGATACAAAATATTAGCGCTACCTTAGAAGGAGATAACGCTGGAATATATTCTCAAACAAGAGAGGTTAAGAATGTATTATTTGTAGCGGTTACTTCTAATAGAGGTTTATGTGGTGGGTTTAATGCTAATATTATTAAACAAATTAATCACTTAAGCCAAAATGAATTTAAGGGAACTAATATTGATCTTTTAACAATTGGTAAGAAAGGGTTTGATGTATTGCGCAAGCAATTTAACGTGACAGAAAATCGCAGTAATTTATACGATGATTTAAGTTTCGATAATTCTGCTGTAATTGCTCAACAGTTAATGGATGCTTTTGTAGAAGAGAAATATGATTCTATTCAAATCGTATATAATCAATTTAAAAATGCTGCAACGCAAATAGTTGTTACTGAGCAATTCTTGCCATTATTGCCAATTGAAACTGATAGCAATGCTTCATCTGATTATATCTATGAGCCTTCTAAACCTGAGATTATTGAGACATTGATTCCTTTGTCATTGAAAACTCAATTGTTTAAGGCTGTAGCTGATTCAGTAGCATCAGAACACGGTGCGCGTATGACGGCTATGCACAAAGCAACTGACAATGCGAAAGATCTTAGAGATCAGTTAACGCTTAGCTATAATAAAGCTCGTCAGGCTGCTATTACAAATGAAATTTTAGAGATTGTTGGTGGTGCGGAAGCATTGAACAAATAATCGAAATAAATTAATTATACTTTTTATATAAAAGAGCTATCTGTTTACAGATAGCTCTTTTGTTTTTTAGTACCCTATAGTATTTTGTTACTTTTGTAACTTTGAACGTAATTAAATTGTAAAGCATGAATGCATCTAATGTAATTGGTATTCTTGGAGCTATCCCTCAAGAGATTAACGGTATTATTAATTCTTTGACTTCCGTGAAGGAGACTGTTATCAGTAATCGCAGTTATTATGAAGGTTTTCTCGGGGAGCAAAAGGTTGTTGTGGTCTATTCGCGTATCGGTAAGGTTGCAGCTGCCGCTACCGTGGCTACTTTGTTGCTCAAGTTTGACGTTTGTAAAGTTGTGTTTATTGGTGTTGCTGGAGGTATTGGTACAGATGTCTGTGTTGGAGATGTGGTAGTGGCAAAAGATTTGATTCAATACGATATGGATGCTTCTCCTTTGCGACCAAAATTTGAAGTTCCTTTGATCGGTAAAAGCTATTTTAATTCAGATCAAGAATTATCAATAGCTATTATGGATCGAATTAAAGCTATTTTAAGCCCTGATAATCTAAATGAGTTAATCGATAGTGATGATTTAAAAAAGTTTAAAATAAAAGCTCCTAAAGTTCTTTTTGGTACTATTGCAAGTGGTGATCAGTTTGTTTCTACTAACGAACAACGCAGTAGACTGCTTGCTGAGTTGCCAAATGCTTTATGTGTGGAAATGGAAGGGGCTGCAGTTGCTCAAGTATGCTTTGAGTTTGGTATTCCTTGTGTGGTAATTCGAACAATATCTGATAATGCTAACCACGAGGCAAGTTTTAGTTTTCAATCTTTTGTGGAAGAGGTTTCGATCGTGTATGGTCGAGAGATCTTAAAAACAATTATTGAATTAATGTAAAGCCAATGTTAATTATTGTTTTCACTGCAAAAACAAACCCCCATAGCTCTAAAAGTGCTATGGGGGTTTGTTATATCATTGAGTTAATCTAACGATTATTTAACTTCTCTAATTAAGTATACATAAACTGGAAAGTGGTCACTAAATCCTGGGATTCCATTTGTGTTTCTAAGTGGATAACCTTTGTATTGACCAGTGCTTTGAATCATAAAAGGTTTTTTAAAGATTTTAGCTTTCCAAAAACGCCAAGAATCATATTCTTCTCTTACATATGGTTCAGTCAATACCATTTGATCAAATACGTCCCACGCATCTCTATATGCTAATGTTCCTAATCCATCTTTAGCCATCTTTTCCATTGGATTATATACTCCACCAGCTTTTACATTAGATTTTTTAGCTTCAGTTTTTAATACTTTTTTCATACTGTTGTTGTATGGTCCGTCGTTCATATCACCCATAGTGATGATTTTAGCGTCCGGATTGATAGCTCTCAGTGAGTCCATGATCTTCACGTTTAAAGCAGCAGCAGCCTCTCTTAATGGGCTACTTCTCTTTTCACCACCTACTCTTGAAGGCCAGTGGTTAACGATAAAGTGAACTTCTTCACCATCTAATAAACCAGTTACCAATAATTGGTCACGTGTATACACACGTACACCTTTTTCTCCTGTGTATTTGTCTACTTTGGTCATGTCGTAGATCATCGTAGGGATAGCTTTAGAGCTTGTAGGAGTGAAGTGATTTTTTTGGTAAAGTAAACCAACGTCTATACCGCGTTTGTCAGGAGAATCATAATGAACAATTCCATAATTACCTGGTAGTAGTTGTGGTTCTTTTACAAGGTCTTCCAGTACAGCTCTGTTCTCAACCTCTGCAACACCAATAACAGCTGGCATTTTTGGGTTTTCGTCTGTACCGATGATAGACATAACTCTTGCTAAGTTGTGTAGTTTTTGCTTGTACTTAGCTGAAGTCCAAGATTGAGCACCTGTAGGCGTCCATTCTTCATCATAGATTTTCGGATCACGAATCGTGTCGAATAAGTTTTCACAATTGTAAAAAGCAATTGTTTGAATTTCGTATTTCTTTTCTTGAGCTTGTACACCAAAAGAGATGAAAAGCACGAAAAAAAATAGATTTCGGATGCTTAGTTTTGTAGCCATATTAAATTTTAGTAAAGTTTGACTTAATTCCTACAACAAAAGTAGTTAATATTATTTTAATAGCATACCTTTGTAAGAGAAATAAGCGTAAAGCTTTTTTTTAACATAGCACTTTAATCATTTTTAATTTATGAAGAAACTTTTATTTAGTTTGTTCCTTGTTTTGCAGGTAGTTGTGAGCTACGCACAAGGAGTTCAAGAAATTAAAGGGAAAGTTGTAGATGCTAAATCTTTAACACCAATTAACGCGGTGTTGACGAGAATTGACGCTACAAATATTTCCACTTTGACAGACAATGAAGGAGTCTTTTTCTTAGGTGATGTAAAGGCTGGAGATTATCAAATTATTGTATCTTATGTAGGGTATGGTACAAAGAGATTTCCAGTAACAATCGACAATCAAGATGTCGATTTAGGTACCATCTACCTTGAAGAAGATTTAGCTTCATCACAACAAATGGGTTTAATCACTCTTACAGAAAACGACTTAGGAGATGATGACTCAGGTTCAGAAACTTCCTCAAGTTTATTGCAAGCCACAAAAGATCCTTTCCAACAAGCAGCAGCTTTTAACTGGGGATCTGCGTTTTACCGCATTCGTGGTTTAGACAATGAATATGGGAAAACATTGTTGAACGGTATCGTAATGAACAAAATCTACGACGGTCGTCCTCAATGGGGTAACTGGGGTGGTCTTAATGATGCGACTAGAAACCAAGAATACTCTTCTGGTACTACACCATCTGACTACACTTTCGGCGGAGTTTTAGGAACTCAAGCCATTTCTACAAGAGCTTCACACATTCGTAAAGGAGCTAAAGTTGGTATTTCTGGTTCAGATACAAACTACAACTGGAGACCTTATGCAATTTATTCTTCTGGTATGAATAGTGAAGGTTGGGCTTATGTGATCTCTATGTCTTATCGTGGAGCTAACGAAGGACGTTGGGAAGGTACGAACTACCATGCACCATCTTTCTTTGCTGCAGTTGAGAAAAAATTCAACGACAACCACAGCTTAAACTTCACAGCAATTTATGCTAAAAACAAAAGAGCGAAAAACTCTCCTGTAACTGATGAGCAAGTTGCTCTTAAAGGTTATAAATACAACTCTTACTGGGGTTACCAAGGTGGAGACAAGAGAAACTCTCGATATAAAGATGTATCAGAGCCTATCTTTATGTTAACACACTATTGGAAAATGAGTGAGAAAAGTAATTTGACTACTACTTTAGGTTACCAATTCGGACATATTGCTAATAGCCGTTTCGGATATCAAGATAACTTAAACCCAGATCCAACTTACTACCGTAACATGCCAAGTTATGCTCTAAACAACAGTAATAGAGATACGATGGAATGGTTGCCGTTGACTGACTTAGCAAACGAAAAAGCAGATGCTTTTAGAAATGACGGTCAAGTTGATTGGAAAGAAATTTATACCATTAACTCTTTAGGAGTGAATGGGCAAAGTAAAATTATCCTTTACGAGGATAGACAAGAGGATCAAACATTCCACTTTAATACTAGCTTTAAAACACAAGTAACTGATAATATTACTTTTGACGCTGGTTTAAACTATAGAAGATTAGTTTCTAAAAACTTTAAAAAGTTAACTGACTTATTAGGTGGAACTTTCTATAATGATATTGATACTTATCAAAAAGGTTTAGCTCGCTATAATGACCTAAACAAAATTGAAAGAAACGATAAAGGACAAATAGTTTTAGATGAGCAAGGAAATATTCCTGCAGGTCGTCACTATGTTGGAGAGAAAGACAAATTCGGTTATAACTATAAAATGTTTGCTGATGTTGTTGACGTATTCTCTCAATTCGCTTTCGACTATGATAAGTTTGACATCTATGTAGGACAAAAAATTAGCTATACAAGATACCAAAGAGAAGGACTTTTCAGAAATGGTGTTTATGCTAATGACTCTTACGGAAAAAGTGGTGCAATAGACTTCAATAACTTTGGATTCAAAGGAGGGGCTACTTACCACATTACAGGTCGTCATGCCTTAAATATGAATGTTGCTTACTACAACCAAGCACCTTCAATTAGAAATACATTTGCTAACGTACGTGTGAATAACTTAATCACTAAAGATATTACAAATGAGGATATCTTCAGTATTGATGGTAGTTATATCGTTAGAACTCCAAAATTCAAAGGTAGAATCTCTGGGTACTTAAGTGAAATCAAAAACAGTACGCAAATGAATTTCTACTACGCTGATGGTACTGGTATCGTTGGTTCGGATGGAGAATTATTAAATAGTACTACTGGTGGTGCTTTCGTTTCTGAAACTTTAACAGGAGTGAATAAACGTAACATAGGACTTGAATTGGGAGCTGAGTACCAATTAACTCAAACTGTTAAAGCTACTGCAGCTGTTGCTCTTGGTCAGTCTTTCTACACAAACAATCCAAATATTAGACTTAACTCTGATAATGCAGGTAGATCTTTTGACTATGGTCAAGCATACTTGAAAAACATCAGAAACGGTAACGGTCCACAAACTGCTTTATCTTTAGGATTAGAGTATAGAGATCCAAGTTATTGGTGGGTTGGTGCAAACGTGAACTATATGGATAATGCATATACAAATGTATCTGCTATTAGAAGAACGGATAACTTCGTTAAAGACCCTCTTAACCCAGGTCAATTGTTGCCAGGTGTTAATGAGCAAGATGTTCGTAGAGCATTGAAACAAGAAAAATTAAATGATTTTACTTTAGTTAATATTACTGGAGGTAAATCATGGAGATTACCTAATAGAAATATTATCGGATTCTTCGCAAGTATTAATAACGTTTTTAATAAAACTTATAAAACTGGTGGATTCGAACAAGCTAGAAATGGTAACTACAAACAAGAAGTGTTAAATAACCAAAGTGGTGTTAACACATTTGCAAACAAATATTGGTATGGTTACGGACGTAACTTCTTTGTAAATGTTTATTACAACTTCTAAAAAGATTAAATTCATTATGAAAACAATTTTTAAATCACTATTATATTTTTCGTTCGCAGGTCTTTTAGTAACTGGATGTGCTAAGAACGATGACTTTTCTACACCTGATATGACTTGTGTGGAGCCTGCAATTAAGGAGCAAGTGAATCTTACTATTGCACAGCTTAAGAATGAAGTAACAGCAACAATGACAACATATGAAAAAGATGCTGTTGTTGAAGGTTATGTTGTTTCAAGTGATCAAGGTGGTAACTTTTATCGCGAGATTTATATCGTTGATGAAGATAACGTGAACTCATTGCTTGTTAAAGCTGAAGTAAAAGCTTCATTCGCTAAATACCAATTTGGTAAAAAGGTATATGTTTCTTTAAAAGGTACTCAAGTACAAATGACTAATGGTATTATTACTGTTGGTGATAAAGATAAAGACCCTAAGAGATCATTTATTTCTTATATTTCTGATCCAACGTATAAAAAACACGTATTTGCTGGATGTGATGCTATAGCTGAAAAAGACTTAATTAAAGAGGTTTCTTTAATGGATGCTGTTAAAGATGAGAATATTGGTAAACTTGTTAAAATTACTGATGTTCAATTCAAAAAAGATATTCACGGAAAACCATTTTGGGATAAAAACAGACCTGCTCCAGGTAATGCTACTTATAATGATATTGTTTCTTCAAAAGAGAATCCTTCAAGTCAAGTGACTTACCGTGCTGTTGAACAATCTACAGATTTCGCTACTAAAAATGTTCCTGCAAAAAGCGGTAGCTTAGTTGGGGTAATGACAAAATTCGTTAGTGGAAGTAATACAACTTTCCAGTTCGTTCCAAGATATTGGTCTGATATCCAATTAGACAAAGATCCATTCGATGGTAGTGGTGAAGGTGACGGAGACGGAGATGGTGACGGAGACGGAGACGGAGACGGAGGAGAAATCGTTGTTGAACCTGGTAAATATTTAGCTTTCCCTGGATCTGATTTTGAGAACTGGGATGAGTTTAATGCAAGTATTAATCAAGAGTATAAATTGAAGTTTGCAACTGAAGGTGCTGGATTAGGTTGGAATGGTTCAAGAGGTCTTTTGTTTAAAGGGACTCCTGAGAAAACTGATTACACATTTAGTGTTGTTAATGTTAAAGTGCCAACTGGTGCTACAGAGCTTTCTTTCTTAATGAAAGGTACTGCTGATGCACGCTCATTATCTATTAATTTGTATCAAGCAGATGGTACATACGTTGCATATAACGTTGGAGATGTGAAAGGTAGTAAACGTGTTGAGAAATCAAAAACAAATAAGGAAGAGCAATTTATTAATAACTATGAAGGAGTTATTGATACTAAAGGAGAATGGGTTAAAATTGTCCTTAACTTAAAAGGTTTTGATTATAATACTACAGGTACTGGTAATTTTATTGGATTCAAACACGGAGGTCCAACAAAAACAATTAGCAGTAATTACGATTTAGTAATCGATGAGATTAAGTTTGAAGATGGTACTCCAGTAGAAGGTGGAGAGAATCCAGGAGAAGGTGGAGAGAACCCAGGAGAAGGTGGTGAAAACCCAGGGGGTGATGTTTCTTTACCAACTGACAAAGGTTTGTATATTTCTGATTTTTCAGATTGGAATGCGTTCGTAAGTAATGTTTCTAAAGAGGGGATGAAAGCTTATGCTGTAGAAGCAAAAGGTAAAGGTCCTAATGGTACTACTGCAATGGAAATTAAAGGACCTATCAGTGGAAATGACTATGTATTTACTTCTTTAGCGAAAAATGCACCAGCTGGAAAAACTAAGGTTTCATTTTATATTAAAGGAACTGCTGATTCAAAATCTATTTCGTTGAATGTTTATAAAAACAGTAAAGATGAAAAGTATAATGCATTTAATCCTGGAACAATTGAGGATACTGATTTAGTTGTCCAAAAAGCAGCTAATAACCAATATGTTGGAAGTATTGATACTAAAGGCAAATGGGTTAAAATCACTTTAGATTTAACTTCTGTATCTAACGATTATCAGACTACTAACGGAGAGAAATTGTTCTCTCTAAAGGTTGGAAAAGATGCTAATTTTGATATTCTAGTTAGTAGCATTTTCTTCGAATAACATTAAATTTTCAAATTTAAGATAGTATAAAAAGCTCGGCATATGCCGAGCTTTTTTTTTGAGGTCTTTAGTACATGTTCTTTGCATCAAGAAAATAATGATGAGTTTGTATCGTTTATGTTATATACCTTACTTTAGTTAGTTCAAGGTGGGGTAACCTTATTTAGGTTTGGGTATATAATGAGTCTCTGTTAAAAAAAAAGTCAATGTCAGCACTAAAAATAGTATCTTTACAACAAATTTTCTCAAAAAATACCTTATAATAAGGTTTAAATTAATAAACATAAATTGAATGGCTTGTACAAATTGTTCGACAGATAAAGGAAGTAATGGGCAACCAAGAGGGTGTCAGAATAATGGAACGTGTGGTACAGACAGTTGTAATAAATTAGCAGTTTTTGACTGGTTGTCTAATATGGTTTATCCATCAGGCAGCGAAGTTTTTGATATAGTAGAAGTACGATTTAAAAACGGTAGGAAGGATTTTTATCGCTATCCTAAAGAGCTAACGATCTCTATGGGAGATATTGTTGCAACTGAAACGTCACCGGGACACGATATAGGTGTGGTTTCATTAACAGGTGAACTTGTGAAAGTTCAAATGAAGAAAAAAGGTGCTGATCCAGAGGGAGATGTACTCAAAATTTATAGAAAGGCTACGCAAAAAGATATTGATATCTGGCAGGAGGTTCGCGAAAAAGAGGAACCTGTACGTATGCGTGCACGGGAACTGGCTATTGAGCTTAACTTGGAAATGAAGATTTCTGATGTAGAATTTCAAGGGGATGGTTCTAAAGCTACTTTTTATTATACGGCAAGTGAGCGAGTGGACTTTAGACAATTGATTAAGGACTTTGCAAGAGAGTTCTCTATCCGTATCGAAATGAAACAAGTTGGTTTTCGTCAAGAAGCTGCACGCCTTGGAGGTGTGGGTTCTTGTGGTAGAGAATTGTGTTGTTCTACGTGGTTAACTGACTTCAGAAGTGTGAATACTGCTGCTGCGCGTTACCAACAACTATCTTTAAACCCTCAAAAACTCGCTGGTCAATGTGGGAAACTTAAATGTTGTTTGAACTTTGAGTTAGATACATATTTAGAGGCATTAAAGGATATGCCAGAGTCAGATACGAAATTAATGACTACTAAGGGAATCGCTTTTTGCCAGAAAATAGATATTTTTAAAGGTCAGATGTGGTTTGCTTATGCAAATAACTCTGCGAACTGGTATGTACTATCTACGGAGCAAGTGAAGGAAATCGTGGATCTGAATAACCGCGACATCAAGGGGGATGAGTTGGAAAGCTATGCTTTGGAGCGCGAGGATTTACCTGAACAAAACGCTGTAGAGGAAGATAGCGTTACTCGCTTTGATCAACCAAAGCGCAAGAAGAAACCTGCACGTAAAAGAAAGGAAAAGTCTAATGATGGAGCTACTGCTAAAGAAGCAAATGCTACAGCAGACAACAGTGGTAATCGAACTGAAAGACGCCCTCGTAATCAAAAGGTACGAAAGGAAGGAGAGGTTAAGAATGTTAAGAACGAAGGAGGAGAAAATGTAGCGAGAACGGAGAAGAAAGAGGGGCAACCTCGCGTGAAGAACAACAAACCTAAAGGTCCACGTACAAGTGAAGATAAGAAACCGAATTTAGGTAAAGAGAAGTCACAGGATACTACACGTAGTGAGAAGGCTAGTGATCAGAAGAAAGGACCTGCTAAACAAAATGATGCTGGAGAGGGAAATGTAAAGAAAGCAAATCCTCGTAATAAGAATCGCAACAATAATAATAGAAAGCCGAAAAACTCTAATAATCAAAATAATAGTTCAAATGCTACTGAATAGTAAAGTTTTAATAGCGCTGATTAGTTTTATCATATTGTCTTTTGCATCTTGTCAGAATTACGATAATGTAGTTTTTGACCAGTTTATTGAAACGAAAGGTCAATGGGAGAAGAAAGATGTAAAAACCTTTGTTTATAAGGTAACGGATACTATTTCTCCTTATAATTTGTATATGAATGTTCGTGCGAACAAAGATTACCCATATAGCAATATGTATGTGATCTTTAAAGTATACCAGCCAAACTTGAGTATTCATGTGGACACCTTACAGTATCAAATGGCAGGTGCTGATGGTACTTTGTTAGGAAATGGTTTTTCTGATATAAAGGAGAGTAAACTAGAGTTAAAAGAAGGTTTTGTATTCCCTCAATCAGGGACATACAAAATGACTTTAGAACACGCAGTAAGAGCCTTAGGCGAAGTCGAAGGTGTAGTTACCTTGCCAGGTATTTCGGAAGTTGGGTTAAAAATTGAGAAAAAAGAATAATATAACAACGAACTTTAAATTCTATGAGTTCTAAACAAAACAATAAAGTAAAAAAAGAGCAAGGTGGTTTTAGAAAGTACCTTCTTGCTTTTTGGTTAATCTTTTTAGGAGGATGTGCTGCAGTAATATTTTTCTTTCTTTGCGCATCTTGGGGTGTTTTTGGGCCTATGCCTACCTTTGATGAGCTTGAGAATCCTGCAAGTAATGTCGCTACGGAAATTATTTCATCGGATGGAAAAACGATTGGTAAATTCTATTTAGAGAATAGAGTACCTGTTTCCTATGATGATTTGCCAGATCATTTAGTAAAGGCTTTAATTGCTACAGAAGATGAACGTTTTATGAACCACTCTGGTATTGATGCAAGAGGGACATTAAGAGCTGTTACTTCTGTTGGTAGTAGTGGTGGAGCAAGTACAATTACGCAGCAGTTGGCTAAGTTGCTTTTTCACGGAGAAGGAGCGAAGAATTTACCAAAGCGTATTGCACAGAAAGCTAAAGAATGGGTTATCGCTGTTAAATTAGAACGTCAATATACCAAAGAAGAAATACTTACAATGTATTTAAACAAGGCTGACTTCGTTAATAATGCTGTAGGTATTCGAACTGCTTCTCGCGTTTATTTAGGTAAAGAGCCTAAAGACCTTACAATCGATGAAGCGGCAATGTTTGTTGGAATGTTGCAGAACCCTGCTTATTTCAATCCTGTAAGACGTCCTGAACTTGTTCAAAAAAGGAGAAATGTCGTGCTACATCAAATGGCGCGTAATGAATATATTACTAAAGAGCAAAGTGTTGAATTGCAGGAGTTACCTTTAAAGTTAAACTATACTCCTGAAAGTCACAGAGATGGTATTGCTACTTATTTTAGGGAATATTTACGTGAATTTATGCGTAGATGGGTAAAAGAAAACCCTAAAAAAGATGGAACAACTTATGACATTTACAGAGATGGTTTAAAGATATATGTTACACTTGATTCTAGACTACAACAGTATGCTGAGGAAGCTGTAACTGCTCATATTTCAAATTTACAAGAGGAGTTCTTTATTGATCAGAAAAGCAATAAAATGGCACCATTTTATAAGATTAATGAAGCAGATAGAGAGGGAATTATTTCTCGTGCAATGAAGAGTTCTGATAGATGGAGACAAATGAAATCTCAAGGTAAGTCTGAAAAAGAGATTGTAGACTCTTTCAAAGTAGAGACGAAAATGCGTATTTTCTCTTGGAAAGGCGAAATAGATACGGTAATGACTCCAAGAGATTCTATTCTTTATTACAAGCATTTTTTACAAGCAGGGATGATGTCTATGGAACCACAAACTGGGCATATCAAAGCTTGGGTAGGTGGAATTAATTATAAGCATTTCCAATATGATCACGTAGGACAAGGGGCAAGACAGGTAGGTTCGACTTTTAAACCATTTGTTTATGCTACTGCTATCGAAAGATTGCATTATTCGCCTTGTGATTCTATTATAGATTCTCCTTTTACAATGCCAAAAGGAAGACATGGGATAAGTAAAGATTGGTCACCTCAAAACGCCAATCGTAGCCATAAAGGTATTATGACTCTAAAACAAGCATTAGCAGGGTCTGTTAACACAGTTACTGCTAAATTAATGGATAGAGTAGGACCAGCTGCAGTAATTGATCTGATGCGAGATTTAGGTGTTACCTCTGAGATACCAGAAAGCCCTGCCATTGCATTAGGAGCAGTGGATATTACCGTAAGCGATATGGTTGCTGCTTTTAGTACATTCGCAAACCAAGGGATCTATGTGAAACCTGTATTCATTAGTAAAATTCAAGACAAGAATGGTGTAGTGCTTTATAATGCTGTACCAGAAACTAAAGATGTAATGAGTAAAGACGTTGCTTTTGCTATAGTAAAACTACTTGAAGGTGTAACAGAGTCTGGTTCAGGTGTTCGATTACGCACTACTTGGCAAGGGAGTGGCTATAAGAGAGTAACAGGTCACCCATATAAGTTTACTAATCCTATTGCTGGAAAAACGGGTACAACGCAAAATCAGAGTGATGGATGGTTTATTGGTATGGTCCCTAATTTAGCAACAGGTGTTTGGGTTGGGAATGACGATCGTGCTGCCCACTTCAAAACGATGTTGTATGGACAAGGAGCTACTATGGCCTTGCCTATCTGGGGAGTTTATATGAATAAAGCTTATGCAGATAAAACATTAGATATCTCTAAAGGGAATTTTGAAGTACCTGCTAACTTATCTATTCGCGTAGATTGTAGCAAAGTCACGGAGGACACCAAGTCTGAAGATGAGTCAGAGTTAACAACAGATGAATTTGATTTTTAATAAATAGAACGCCTTTTTTTAAAGGCGTTTTTTTTTATATATTAGGACAATTAATTAAACCAAAAAGTCCTATGATAAATAAAAAAGTAGCTAATGTTCAGGTAGCTTTATCTGACATTGCAGATAATATGACGATTATGCTTGGTGGTTTTGGGTTATGTGGAATACCTGAAAACTCTATTGCAGAATTGGTTCGCAAGAATGTGAAGGGATTAACTTGCATATCTAATAATGCAGGGGTTGATGATTTTGGATTAGGTTTGTTACTTCAAAAGAGACAGATTAACAAAATGATATCTTCTTATGTTGGTGAGAATGCTGAATTTGAAAGGCAAATGCTTAGTGGAGAATTAGACGTAGAACTTACTCCTCAAGGTACATTGGCAGAGAAATGTCGTGCGGCTCAGATGGGAATACCTGCATTTTACACTCCTGCAGGTTATGGTACCGAAGTAGCTGAAGGTAAAGAAGTTCGCGTGTTTAAAGGGAAGCCACATATCTTAGAGCATGCTTTTGATGCGGATTTTGCTATTGTGAAAGCTTGGAAAGGGGACGAGGCAGGAAATCTAATCTTTAAGGGAACAGCTCGTAATTTTAATGCTTGTATGGCTGGTGCCGCAAAGATTACTATTGCGGAAGTGGAGGAATTGGTCCCAGCGGGTGAGTTAGACCCGAATGAGATCCATGTTCCTGGCATTTTTGTCAAGCGTATATTTCAAGGAGAGAAATACGAGAAGCGCATTGAGCAACGTACAGTGCGTACGAAGTAATCATTCATCAACCATTAAAAGTACATTATGTTAGATAAAATAGGTATTGCAAAGAGAATAGCAAAAGAGCTACAGGATGGGTTCTATGTAAATTTAGGGATAGGAATCCCTACTTTAGTTGCTAATTACGTTCCACAAGGTATGAATGTAGAGTTTCAAAGTGAGAATGGTGTGTTGGGAATGGGACCTTTTCCCTTTGAAGGAGAAGAAGATGCTGATTTAATAAACGCTGGTAAACAAACGATAACAACTTTGAAAGGAGCTTCTTTTTTTGATTCAGCGACCAGTTTCGGAATGATTAGAGGAAAGCATGTGGACTTGACCATCCTTGGTGCAATGGAAGTCTCTGAAAGCGGAGATATTGCCAATTGGAAGATTCCAGGTAAAATGGTTAAGGGAATGGGAGGAGCTATGGATTTAGTAGCATCTGCTGAAAATATTATTGTTGCTATGATGCACGTTAATAAGATTGGAGAATCGAAGATATTAAAAGAATGTTCGCTTCCTTTGACTGGTGTAAAGTGTGTCAAGAAGATTGTTACAGAACTTGCTGTAATGGAAGTAACTGATAAGGGAATTAAACTATTAGAACGCGCCCCTGGCGTATCTGTAGAAGATATTATTAAGGCTACGGAAGTGACGTTGCTAATTGAAGGAGATATTCCTGAAATGATATTAGACTAATTATCAGGAATTATAAAAGAGAAACGGGCTGTATTTTTTCAAAAAATACAGCCCGTTTTTATTGCGTTATTTCTTTCTTGTTTTGTAAACAAAGAATGGCGTTTTTAAATGCTTGGCCAAATGTTGGGTAGTACTCTTTTGCAGAATACTTTCAAAGAATGATTTATTTCTTTGGATTGTAGCAACCATATCCACAGGTTGTTCGCTTTGTATAAACTCCAATATTGCCTTATCTGTATTATCTGAGGTGAAAATATGGAAACTGATAGGTCTATTTTCATAGCGTTTTTTCCATTTCTCATACACTTCATCGCAAGAAGTACAATTTTTTTGTTTAATGTGAACACATTTTATCTTCGCACCAAGGTTCTCTGCAGCTTGTACTAGTTCATCTAATGTATCTTGTTCTTCTTCGTTGAATAATGAAGTAAAGATTATATTATTAAGCTGTTTAAAAGTAGCCTCTTTCGGAACACTCAATACAGGTACTGTAACTTTTGAGATTGTATTCAACGTATTTGTACCTAAGAGTTTCTTGTGAAAACTTGCATTTCTTCCGTCTGTTCCCATGACTACAAAATCAATTTCGTGCTCCTCTATGGCGTTTAATATCTCTGGGATAAGTAAACCTTCCTTAACTTTAAAAAAGACTTCTACGTGGTCTAAATTTAATTCAGAACGCAAATTAATTAATATTGGGCTATTAGCATGTAATTGCTCCAGTTTTTCGAACTCATTTTTTTTGATCACATTGTCAACTAAATGAGGGCTGATATGGCCTGATATTACTGGTGGGTCATAGACATGCAATACATATAGCTCAGCATCTTTTTGATCAGCAAGTTGTAAAGCATACTTAAATGCGTTATTTGCCGTCTCAGAATAATCAGTAGGGAATAATATTTTTTTCATTTTCTAACACTTTCATACTGTCTACAATATACAAATAATTAATATGTAATGCAGTTTTTTCTTTGAAAAGTACAATGATAATTATCTAAATTTAATAGGAATAATATTTTGTACAGAAGTAAAATAATATTAGTATCTATAAGGGATTTCGGTGACTTCACTAATTAAATTTCCAGTTATTTTTCGGTAAGAAGCCTTGTCATTTTCCCCTAAAGGAGGTAGTGTTAAGTTGTTCTCTTTGGCTTGTTGCGAATAGTAATCTAATCTACTTTTAAACGATGGAGACACAATGTTGTAAATTGTAGTTTGTGCAACTGGTTTAATGACCATGGCTACCGTATATGCAATTATATCTTCTAAGTGAATCATATTGATAGGCATATCAGGGTTGTCTAAGAAGGCTTTCTTGCAGATGTATTCGACAGGTTTTCTATTATGGCCATACAATCCTCCTAAGCGAAGTACACAAGTTTTAAAATGAGAGTTGCTCATCAGCACTTGTTCAGCTGCTAAAATTTGTTGGGCAGTTGCTTCTTGTGAGTATTCTGTACACTGTTCTGTAATTGTTACTGAAGATGGGGCATAAACGGAAACTGAACTCATCATGATCACATTCTTGATTTGCTGTGTTTCTATTGGCTCAATGAGTTTCTTAAAGTTTAGTGCATAAGTTGGGGTATCTTCATTACGAAAGGGAGGGATGGTAATAATTAGCGTATCTATACCATTTAAGAAAGTATTTAGGACAGCGCTATAATCATCAGTGTATAAGTCTAATAGGTAAGGGTCAATACCTTGTTCTTCGAAGTATTTTAGCTTGTCCAATGAGGTAGTTGTACCTTTTACGGTGTATCCTTTTTCTATTAAATTTTGAGCTAAAGGCAGTCCTAACCAACCACACCCTAAAATACCTATGGTTTTCATATTCTTAATATTAGATTTAAATTTGTTATAAAAATAAGCATTTACTTTGTAGTGCTTGATTTATCTCAAGATATTTGAACATTGAAAAACACGAATAAAATGAACAAACTGTTATTATCAGTTCTTGGTTTTTTGACTATGACATTAAGTACAAATGTTGTAGCTCAAGAAAAAGAGAAACAATTGGTTATTGAGAATCGCTTAAATAACCCAAAACAGGTTGACAAACCTTATGTTATTTTGATTTCTATAGATGGGTTTAGACACGATTATATAGAAAAGTACAATGCCGAGTTTCTAAAGAGTTTAGGGGAACAAGGAGTAAGAGCAGAGTCTATGCTGCCTTCTTATCCTTCTGTAACTTTTCCAAACCATTATACGATTGTGACTGGATTATACCCAGCTCATCACGGACTTGTTGGAAACAATATTTATGATCCTAAAATGGATGCAAGATATTCGTTGGGCAATGCTAAAGCAGTTCGAAATAAAGATTGGTACGGAGGAACACCTCTATGGGTGTTAGCTGAACAACAAGAGATGTTATCTGCTTGTTATTATTGGCCAGGTTCTGAAGCTGATATTAAAGGTGTTTTACCATCGTATTACTACAAGTATTCTGAAAAAACTCCTATGCAGGATAGAATAGGCGAAGTTGTGAATTGGCTGAGCTTACCAGAGGATCAACGTCCACATTTCATCACTTTTTACTTGCCAGAAGTTGATCACGCAGGACACCGTTATGGACCAGATGCACCTGAAACAGAGGCAGCTGTTAAATTCGCTGACGAATCGATTAAACAGTTAGTATCCGAAGTAAGCAAAACAGGTCTTCCTGTTAACTATATTGTAGTTTCTGATCACGGTATGGTGGAATTGAACCAGAAGAAACTATTGAAGTTTCCAATCAAACTTACAGGTGAAGACTTTAAGATTACGAGAAACGGAACGTACGTGAGTGTATTTGTAAATGATAAATCTAAAATTGACTATTGGTACAACAAAATTTCATCAGCTGCCAATAAGAAGTATATGAAGGTGTATAAACACGATGAATTGCCAGAGTCATATAATTTTGGTGGAGAACACGATCGTTTTGGTAGAGTAGGAGATATTGTAGTTACAGCAGAGTCACCTTACTATTTTACAGATAGAAAACTTGCTGGTAGCCATGGATTCGATCCCAAAACAGTAAAAGAAATGCATGCTATTTTCTTGGCGTATGGACCGCAAATCAAATCAAATAAAGTAATTCCTTCATTCGAGAATGTGCATGTGTATCCTATCGTAACTGAAATTTTAGGTTTAGAAGTTACTGAAGATATAGATGGAAATACTGAAGTTGCAAAACAAGTATTGAAGTAAAATTTTTGATCATTAAAAAAGGCATATAGTCAATTGACTATATGCCTTTTTGTTTTAAAACTGATAACCAAAACCTAAGTTAAGGTATATGTTGTGCATGGAGAATGATATCGCATCGAAATCACTTCTAAGTACCCCATTGAATCCATAAGTAAGATCTGAGAATAGTTTGAAGTTTTTATTCAACGTCCATTCACCTCCTATTTGAGCTCCCCATTGAAACTTGCGAACTTCGTCCGAGAAGTCGTATTCTCCACGTTCCTCATCTTTAAAGTTGATTCTATCACCGACAGGAGAGTCTTTTCTAAAGGTTCCATCATAGACATAACCATCAAAGTTCTTGTCAATAAGACCTGAGAGATATACTCCCCCATAGATGTTCCATTTAGGCGTTATTCTATAGACTGCAGATATAGGAAATGTTATGTAAGTATTTCGAACATTTGTGCGTACTTTTCCATCATAGTATCCATTTAATTCTGTTCCTTCATAGAAAATACGAGTTTTGTAATCTTTTACTTCAGCTTTTGTTTTCATACCTTTTCCTTCAAATCGCAAGCCGATTCTTACCCCCCATTTTTGATCAACTGTAAGCCATTTAGTAGCATTCGCTTCCAAGCCTAATTGTAATGTTGGATTATAACTGTCAATCTTTCTAATTTCACGAGGTAATCCCAGAGGAGAGCTCCCTCCAATACTAAATTGAGCTCTTACTTGATAGTCCATATTGTGGATAAAGAAGTTTTCTTCTTTTGTGTTTTCTGTTACTTGAGCCGTAACATATAAGGGCATCAGAGCAACTAATATGATATATATATATTTCATTGTTTCAAATTTTTAGAATAGTTGTCATTAATTGTCTTCAAGAACAAGTTCAATCTCGTCAATCCAAAGTGTACTACCGATAGCACCTCTAAAGTCTGCTCCTTGGATACTGGAAGTGAATACAAGTGCAATCATATATTCTTTTGAAGGGTCAAAAGTTTTGTCATTAACATTTTTGAAATTTGCTTCAAATGGCGTCCATTGTTCAGTTTCTGGATAACTACCTTCCTCTATTCTCGCAACCATTACCATTTTCTCACTCTCAAAGTTATGAACACCATCCAAATAATTCTTGTCTGTTGTCTTTTCAAATAATATGGCATAAGCGTCCCATGTATCTCTATCTAAGTCTTTTAGAGCAAATTCATTTTTAGCTCCATAAAAATCACCTGCTTTATATTTGTAGAAGCCTTTTAATGTGATGGGCTTTCGATTGGTATTATAAGGTATACCAAATTTCGGTGACGCCGCTGGTACTGACATGTTTAAACTAAAAGTACCAGTAAATAAATTACCAGCTGCGATCCCTGGTGTTTTTATGAATCCAGTCATTTTGTGATCTAAACCAGTGAGAATGGTTGATAGCTTCGCCGCTTTGCCTTTGTATCCATCAAAATCTACAGCAGTGGGATATTGTGAAGGATTTGTTAGTTTTAATTTTCCAGCAGGCATTATTGAAAACCCTTGGTTCCCACTTGACCAAAGGGTGTTTACCTCATTTTTATCTGTATAGCTTATGAAATTAATATATACATCAGAAGCATACCTTTCATCGACGTCATACTCTTCTTGTAAAACCGCACTTCCTTTGTATAAAAGGTAGTCTTCTAAATTAAAGTAAGTTGGAAACTCACTAAGGATAAAATTCACATAATACGTTTTGGTCCAAGCATGGTCTTCAGAAGTAACAATATACTTCTGAGGTCCATTTGTAAAGTCCAAGCTGGTACCACTTTCAGGTTGGATGGTAGCTCCAGGAGAAAGTACAAATTCAGGGGCAAAAATATTGTCTTCTTTATTTTGTTTTAGTTGGAATATTATAATATCCTCATCTCCAACTTTTTTATTGTGATTGAGAAGTAGTACTTCTGCATCTGCTATTGTAGCCTCTAATATATAAGCTTGTTTGCTCGGTGCTTCATCTTTTATGCATGAGGATAATGTCACGCTTATCAGTAAGAATAAGCTAAACAATAAGTAGTTTTTTTTCATTGAATCGTCATTTACGTTAATTTACTTTTGTATTACTCTATCTAAATAGAAATTTAACTCACAAAGGTATACATCTATTAAAGAGTAGATAGTTTCCTTGAAAGTTGTTAATGATATGGTTTAAGTGTAAGGTGGGGATAAGAAAGTGTTCTTATAGGGCAACTAAAGATTGGATACATTGAATTGTATTTATCTTGATGATGGAAACTTTGTTATTTATGTATTATATAAATAAGCCGACCTGTTTAGAGTCGGCTTAATTTTATATTAAGTTTGATTAGATATAATTTCCACATTAGTTAAATACTGCAAAACCACTCTACTTTATTGTGTTAACAAGATCTCTAAGGTAACACTTTTGCAGATTTGAATTGCAACATTAGGTCTACTTGAAATTATTATCTTTTGTTTATGTCCCTATCGCATATTTTTGTTTTAAAACTGATAACCAAAACCTAAGTTAAGGTATATGTTGTGCATGGAGAATGATATCGCATCAAAGTCACTCTTAAGCACCCCATTGAATCCATAAGTAAGATCTCCGAATAGGAAGAAGTTCTTATTCATTTTCCATTCAGCTCCAATTTGTGTACCCCATTGAAATCTATTTACTTCATCTGAGAAGTCGTAATCAGCTTGTTTACCATCTTCAAAGATAAGTTTTTGACCAGTCGAATTACCTTGTCTTAAGTAACCATCATAAACATACCCATCAAAGGATCTGTCAATGGTAGCAGATAGATAGATACCTCCATATACTGTCCATTGAGTATCTACATTATAGGTAGCTAATATTGGAAAAGTTAAGTAAGTGTTTCTCACTTGTGTCTTTACATTACCAGTGAAGTTACCTTTTACTTGTGCTCCGTTATAATTGATCTGTGTAAGGTAATCTTTTACTTTCGCATCTGTTTTCATTCCTTTTCCTTCCACTCTTATACCTGTACGGATACCCCATTTTTGTTCCTCTGTAAACCATTTTGTGAAGTTAGCCTCCATTCCTAATTGTAACGTTGGATTATAACTTTTTATATCTCTTATTTCACGTGGTAGTCCCAGTGGAGTTGCTCCACCGATACTGAATTGTGAACGTATTTGTACCGTTGTATTTGTATTGAAGAAGTGTTGTCTTTTTACCTTTATTTCTTGTGAAAAAATAGGCAATGAAAGTGCACAGATTAATATCGTTGTTATATATTTAAAGTTCATGTGATCCTTTTTTTAGATTAGTTTTTAGGGTTCTCGTTTTCATCATTTGTCAAGATTTCAACCTCGTCAATATACAAAGTACTTCCAATGGCACCATTAAACAAACTACCTTCTTCACTCGAAGAGAAGACTAAAGCAAGTTTATATTTTTTGTTCTTTGGGTCATAGGTTTTTCCTTCTACATATTGGAATGGTACTTCGAATAAGGTCCAAGTACTTGTCTCTTTTTTCTGTGATTCAGGTACTCGTGCGATAGAGACGATCTTTTCATCTATAAAATCATGATCTCCATATAGCACATCTTCTGGACCTGCTTCAAACAAGATTGCATAGGCATCCCATCTATCTTCTTTGATTTTGTTTTTCTCTAAGTTATTAATTTGGAATTCCTCACCTCTTTTATACTTAAAGTATCCTCTAAGCATAATTGGTTCTTTAGTGAAGCTAACTCCAAATTTAGTTCCTTTTAATGGTTTAGATACCGCTATTGCTAAATCAAATTCTCCTAAGAATAAGTTACCTGCAGCAAGGGGACTTCCCATCATAGGACCTAAAGGTTCTGTTGATAATGTGGTAAGTTTTAGTCCATGTCCTACAAACCCATTAGATACAGCTGAAGTAGGAAAGTCACTTGGCTTTTTCGGATTGTCTGTATCTCCATCAGTCATCGCAAAACCAATGTTTCCACTAGCCCATTCGAAAGTTTCTTTTTCTTTTCCCGTATCTTCATCTATTCCGTTCTCATAGAATACGTGGTAGATATCTGCATTATAGAAACCACCAGCTTTCTCCTTGAATGTTTCAAATTGATATGCTGTTGATATTTCAGAGTTTACAAATTCTATAGTATAGTTTTTTTTGAAAGTAGCACTCTGTGAAGTTACTTCATAAGTCAAAGGCCCTTTACTAAAGTCTCTTACCGTTCCGCTTGCTGGTATAATTGTTGCTCCGTTTGTAAGTCGAAACTCTGGTGCTACTTTAGTTAAATCAAGTGATTTATATACGGTAAATGTCACTTTATCATTTGAAATAATAGGAGATGACAATATAAATTCCTCCGGAATAGTTGCTATTTCTATATCAGCCTCGTTATTTAATGCCTCATCTTTGATACAAGATGAAAAGGTTATCCCTATAAACGCGAGTAGGGGTATAAATAAGTAATTTAATCGCATAGGTTAATCATTTTATTAATTAGTAAATTATTATGTGTTATGTTTTGTTCGGTAAAAACCGAACTGCAAATTTACACAAACTATTTGATTGATTAATTGATTGCTAAATCACAGTGAATTGGAATCTTTAGCTTTTTTTGGTCTAAAAAGCTAAATAACAATTCGTTTTATTAGCGAATTGTTATTTTTAGGTGCGTTTTTTTAGAGTTTGACAGTGAAAATAACGCGAATGGCTTTTGAATAAAAAAAAAGCCTGAAGATAGTATCTTCAGGCTTATGCTATAGGGTATGAGATGAAAACTAAAATTGGTAACCAAATCCTAAATTGACGTAAATGCTATACATATTAAAAGTTATGGCATCAAAGTCTTTTTTGAATAAGGGATTTAACCCCCAGTTTAGATCGGCAAATAGGCGAAAATGTTCATTCATCTTGTATTCACCCCCAAATTCTAACCCCCATTGAAATCGGTTTAATTCATTCGAAAAATCGTAGTCACCTTTGGCACTTTCTTCGAAGACAATAGGCGTACCAACGGGTGTGCCCTCACGCATTACTCCGTCGTATACATAGCCTGTGAAGTCCTTATCTATCAATCCAGAAAAGTAGAAACCGCCATAGACATTCCAGCTATTTGTCGCCTTCCACGTTGCTAAGACTGGAAAAGTAACGTAAGAGTTCTTCATTGTGGTCTTCACATTTCCTGTAAAATATCCTTTAGTCTGTTTGCCTTCTTCTCCATCTATTTGGGTATAGTAGTTCTTTACATTTGCATCAGTTTTCATTCCTCTGCCTTCAAATCGCAAACCTGTTCTAATTCCCCATTTTTGGCTTTCTGAAAACCATTTTGTAGTTGTAAATTCCAGACCAAGTTGCAGAGTTGGATTATAGCTGTTTACCTCTCTGATCGATGCTGGCATTCCAAGTGGAGTACTTCCTCCAACACTGAATTGTGCCCTCAGTTGGTGGTCCATGTTTTCTTGGAAGAAGTTACGAAACTTCGAGGTAGTAGAAACCTCTGTATTCTCTTGAGCAAGGGCTGTAGTAGTACAGCAGCTTGCAACTAGCAGAACGGTATATAAAAGTATATTTTTCATCTTATTCGTCTTTGTCAAAAACCAATTCTATTTCATCTACCAGTAAGGTGCTTCCAATAGCCCCTGTGAAAAATGCTCCTTCTATACTCGAAGTCATGACTATAGTCAGCATGTAATCTCTTTGAGGGTCGTATGTCTTTCCAGGTAGTAATTCAAAAGGCACTTCAAACTCAGTCCAAGTGTTTGTCTCTTGTCTTAGTTCTTTTGGTATACGCGCAATGGCTATATTTCGAGGATCTTTAAAATTGTGATCTCCCGATAAGTAATTATTTTTCTTCTGCGTTTCAAAAATGATTGCGTAGATATCGAAGTCGTCTTTTTTATTTGGAACAGGTTTGAAATTCACATCTGTTACCACTTCACCAGCTTTATATTTATACACTCCACGGAGTGATTTGGGCATTTCTCCATTGTATGGCAGTCCAAATTTGGTTGATTTAACTGTATTTAGATAGTTTAGTTTAAATGTACCAATGAATAGATTACCCGCAGCGATTGGATTACCCGTTTTGGCTGCGAAATCAGCTGTGTAAACCGTTTGCATTTTTACGGCAAGTCCTCCGCGACGTCCAGGAGCAATTGTAGTTGGGTATCCTTCAGGGGGAGTAGATCCAGCTATTGTAGCATATCCCTCATTGCCACTGTCCCAATCCATTATTTTATCTCCATTGGATCCAATCTCAAAAAAGCGATAATACCTGTCTTTATCTGTTAGTTCAGCATTATTGAAGGTGTATAAGGTACTTAATTCGTCTGACGTGAAACTTATTGTATAATCTTTACGCCACTTTTTGTCTTGTGCAATAACAGTTACCTTTTGGCTGTTTCTAAAATCTCTTGTCAGGCCGTTTGGAGGATCTAACGTCGCATTAGGCGATACTATAAAAACAGGAGATTGATGTTCAAGGTCAATATTTGACTTGACTCTAAACTCCACTGTAGTATTCGTAATAATAGGTTCTGTCTTTAAGTATTCTGACGGAATGTATGCCTCTAAAATATCTGCATTTGTATCGAGTTCTTCCTCTTTAATACAACTAATTGTGATTATAGAAGATAGAAAAAGTAGACTAAGAGCGATTTTCCTAAACATAGTAAGTTGTTTTTATTACGATAGTGAATATACAAGTTTCTTGCCAATTTTTAGTTTTGTTTTATCACTTCCTGTGATGTCAAAGGTCATCAAGTCAGTGGAGAGTAGAGATAGAGTGTATCTGCCAAGGCTTTGAGGTATTGTAGGAGGACTTGTTATCGCTGTGTTCTAATATTGTTGACAGGGTTATCGCATAGTGGTCGGCTAAAAAAGGTAATAAATAAGCCGATCACAAGCCGACCAAAAGCCGACCACAAGCCGACCACCATTTAAAAGGATTGTCTCGTCCTAATATAGCTGTACAGTTATTGTTTATAATCCTGCTTTTAACTGTACATTTGGTTTTATAATCCTATTATAACTATACAGGTACTTGTTGT
>NZ_WSPP01000161.1:0-348 GCF_009767705.1 Myroides sp. LoEW2-1
GTATCCACCCTAGCAAGTACATCTTGTGAGGTATAAAAATTATTCTACAGCGTCAGAGATTGCCTTTTTATAGTTATGAGGATATAAATCTGTAATATTCTTATGATTGATAGATTGAATATTTTCTAGAACATATTTAAGCCATTGATATGGATTAACATCGTGTTTTTTGCAGTTAGCAAAAAAGGTATAAGCCATCGCTGCTCTTTGCGCTGCATCGTGTGATCCTGCGAACAAGTAATTTTTACGACCAAGCGCTACAGGTCTAATAGCGTTTTCTACAAGATTATTGTCAATCTGTAGATTTCCATCATATAAGTACGCACTAAGATTATCCCATCTAGTTTG
>NZ_WSPP01000162.1:0-25747 GCF_009767705.1 Myroides sp. LoEW2-1
AAATGAAACCATATAATTTCGCTTGGTGTATTTTAATAAGTACTTCCAAAGCATTCTCCGCGCCGTCAACATATAACTTTATAAGTTTAGCGTCTGGCATTTCACTGTATACCATAACAATTTCTTTTAATAGCAATATTTATATTTCTAATCTAAAAGTAATTATGTTTAATAGGCACTGATTGTTTATGATTTCAAAGCAAATATAGAAAAATTTTGTTAAAAAAAATAAAAATAGTTTAAATTTTAATCTTGTAGAAACTATACCTATATAAAAGTACTATTATTTGCTAAATTTCTTCTTCTACTCTACTTTAAATAGTGTAAAGAATCATTTATCTTTGTATTTCTAACTTTCAAAAGTATAATGAAGAATATACAAAAAGATCTTTCATTAGTAGATCCTAAAAAAAATATAATCATAAAAGGAGCGCAACTTCACAATTTAAAGAATATTGATGTTGTTATCCCAAGAAACAAATTTGTTGTTATAACAGGATTATCTGGTTCTGGAAAATCGAGTTTAGCTTTTGATACTTTATATGCTGAAGGACAGCGACGTTACGTTGAAAGTCTTTCTTCTTATGCAAGACAATTTCTTGGCCGTATAGATAAACCTAAAGTTGAGTATATCAAGGGGATTGCACCTGCTATTGCAATTGAACAGAAAGTGAATACCACTAATGCAAGATCCACTGTAGGAACATCCACAGAGATTTATGATTACATGAAATTGCTCTATGCTCGTGTTGGTAAGACCTACTCTCCTATCTCAAATCAACTTGTAAAAAAAGATACAGTTACAGATGTATTAGACTATATCAAAACATTTGAATTAGAAGCTAAGCTATTGTTATTAGCTCCTATTAAGCTTGAGAACGATAGGCTTTTAAGTGAGCATCTAAATATTTTATTACAACAGGGATACGCTCGTATTTTAGTTGATAATAAAATGAATAGATTAGATCAGTTTCTTCAAGATAATTCAGCAGAGAATATTGATCAAACAGCTATTGAAAAAGTCTTTTTAATTGTTGACCGTCTTGTAGTTAAAGAAGATGAAGAGTTTTTTAATCGATTAGGTGATTCTGTAGAATCTGCTTTTTTTGAAGGAAAAGGCGAATGTTTTTTACAAGATTTATCAAATCAGAAAAAACAACACTTTTCTAATCGATTTGAATTAGATGGCATCACTTTCTTAGAACCTAATATTCACTTATTTAGTTTCAATAACCCTTATGGTGCTTGTCCTTCTTGTGATGGATATGGCAATATTATTGGAATAGATGAGGAATTAGTTGTGCCGAACACTGCTTTGTCAGTTTATGAGAATGCTATATTTCCTTGGAGAGGAGAATCGATGGGCTGGTACAAAGATCAATTAGTGAACAACGCTTATAAGTTTGACTTTCCTATACACAAACCTTATTTTGAATTGAGTGAAGAACAAAAACAGTTAATTTGGAATGGGAATGAATTTTTTACTGGATTAAACGATTTCTTTACTGAATTAGAAGAAAAGAATTATAAGATTCAAAATAGAGTACTATTATCACGTTATAGAGGGAAAACAAAATGTCCTCACTGTAAAGGTAAAAGGCTTAGAAAAGAAGCTAATTACGTTAAAGTTGGGCAAAAGACCATATCAGAATTAGTAGATCTGCCTATTAAGCAATTAATACCTTTCTTTAAACAATTAGAATTAAATGCTTATGATGCTCAAGTTGCCAGTCGTTTACTATTGGAAATAAATAATAGACTTGGATTTTTGAGTAATGTAGGATTAGAATATCTAACCCTAAATAGAAACTCGGCTTCTCTATCAGGTGGAGAATCACAGAGAATTAATTTGGCCACTTCACTGGGAAGTAGTCTTGTTGGTTCAATGTACATTTTAGATGAGCCAAGTATTGGCTTGCATCCAAAGGATACAGAAAAACTTATCGACGTTTTAGAAAACTTAAAAAAACTGGGAAATACTGTAATTGTTGTTGAACACGATGAAGATATAATGAAAGCTTCAGATGAAATTATAGATATTGGCCCCGAAGCAGGTACACACGGAGGGCAACTTGTTGCTCAAGGTGATTATAATTCCCTCTTAAGTTCTGAGGATTCCTTAACTGCAAAGTACTTAAGTGGAAGGTTATCTATTCCTATACCCCTAAAAAGGAAGAAGTACAAGCATTTCATCGAAGTTGTTGGAGCAAGAGAAAATAACTTAAAGAATATTGATGTTACTTTTCCATTAGAGTGTTTGACTATAATCACAGGAGTTTCTGGCTCAGGTAAATCAACTTTAGTTAAGAAAATCTTATTCCCTGCCCTTCAGAAAAAGCTGACTGGAATGAGTGATAAACCTGGACAATTTACTGAGTTAAAAGGAGATTTTTCAAATATAAAAGCAGTTGAATATGTCGACCAAAATCCTATTGGTAGAAGTTCTCGATCTAATCCTGTTACCTATATCAAGGCCTATGACGATATACGAGATTTGTTTTCAAAACAACAATTGTCTAAATTAAGAGGTTATCAACCTAAGCATTTTTCTTTTAATGTTGACGGTGGTCGCTGTGAAACTTGTAAAGGAGAGGGAACTGTTACAGTTGAAATGCAATTTATGGCTGATGTTCACTTAGATTGTGAAACTTGTCATGGCAAGCGTTTCAAAAAAGAAATCTTAGAAGTAAACTTTGAAGGAAAAAATATAGACGATATATTAACGATGACAATTGACGATGCAGTTGCCTTCTTCGACTTGCACAAGCAAAGCAAGATTACGACTAAACTAAAGACTTTACAAGATGTGGGATTGGGCTATGTTCAACTTGGTCAATCTTCGTCAACCCTATCTGGGGGTGAAGCACAGCGAATCAAATTAGCTTCTTTCCTCTTAGCTGGTACTACACGAGAAAAAATGTTATTTGTATTTGATGAACCGACAACAGGACTTCATTTTCACGACATTAGAAAACTATTGAATTCATTCAATGCTCTAATAGATAAAGGACACTCTATCATTGTGATTGAACACAATCTGGATATGATTAAATGTGCGGATTACATTATCGATATAGGACCTGAAGGCGGTGATAATGGCGGTAATTTAGTTGCTTTTGGAACTCCCGAAGATGTTGCCAAAAATAAGGAATCTATAACAGGTAAATACCTTGCTGAAAAGCTTAAAGCATAAAGATAAAAAAGAGGGGATTTTTCAATCCCCTCTTTTTTTATAACTTATCTATAATTGCAGCTAACCTTTCAGTCAAGCGCTTTCTGCTAAAGTACTGCAAGCCCATAGCGTATACTTGTAGTTTATTCTGTTGATATAATTCGAAGTACGCTAAGATTATATCTCTAATTTTATCTTTCTCACTATAGAGTGCAATCTTACCTGTATTGGTCTGTTGTATAATTTCAAAGAAATCTGATTCTTCTGGGCCAATAGCCAATATTGGACGCTCAGAAGCCATATATTCAAAAAGTTTTCCTGGAACAATAGACTTAGTATCATCTGAATCAATCTCAACAAGTAATAAAACTTGAGATGATCTCATCTGAAGTAATGAATCTTTATGATTTATATATCCTTGATTATTTGTACATGAATCCAATTTAAACTCTTTGATCGTTTCTAAAATATCATCACTTACTCGACCAACTAATTTTAATTCAAAAGCATCTTTAAAGGCTTTATTCTCTTTTCTAAGTTCACTTAAAGCTTTCCAAAATACTCTTGGATTTCTATCTGATAGAAATGAGCCGATGTGTGCGATGGTAAACTTTTCATCCAAGGCAACCTTTGGCACATCAGTTACATCATACCCATTAGTGATGATAGAAATAGGTTTATTAGTCTTGGTTTCAAACTCCTTTCGAGTACCTTTGCTGGTTACTATGATGTGATCAGCTGTATTTAAAACCTCTATCTCCAATTGTTCATGAGCAGCCTTCGAGCGCTTTGACAGCTTTAATTCTTTGTGATATCCAATAGTAGTCCAAGGATCTCTAAAATCAGCAATCCACTTAATATTCAAATCTTTCTTTAGCCCCTTGCCAATCAAGTGCATACTATGAGGTGGCCCTGTTGTAATCACTTTAGTTATATCGGGATTATTCTTTAAATACTCTTTTAAATATTTAATTGAAGGTGTAACCCACCCTACTCTTGAATCAGGAATAAACATATTACCTCTAATCCAAAGTAGTATTTTCTCTAATTTAGTTTGATTGCGGTGATTTGAAATCATTCCAGCACTCATTGCTTTTGCTTTCTTACTACCAAATAAATCAGCAAATCGATAAGGCTCTTTTATACTATTTCTAAGGATGGTAACTTCCTCCTTAACCTCTTTACTTATTTCTGAATCAATAATAGGATAAGTCGGATTATCCGGAATATACACTATTGGTTCTATATTAAAGTCAGGCAAATATTTTACAAATTTAAGCCATCTTTGAACCCCTGGTCCCCCTGCAGGTGGCCAATAATAACTTATAATTAAAACTCTTTCCTTCATCTTTTTAATCTCTTCTTTTCTGTTGATAAGCAATTAATCCAATTGTTAATAAAATTATGACAATAAAGCTAATTAACGAAATTTTACTCCCTTTTTTAATTACTTCAGGTTCAAATGTAAATTCTATCTCATGTTTCCCTTTTGGAATTTCTAATCCTCTTAAAACATAATTTACTCCCACTAAGTTATTTACTTCTTTTCCATCTATTTTAACAACCCATCCTTTTGGATAGTATATTTCAGAGAAAACAGCAAAACCATCGTGTGAATTATTACTCTGATAAACTATTTTATTTGCTGCGTAACTCACTAAGTTAATTTGACTAAGTGAATCAACTGTATAATTATCTTTTATGGAAACTTGATCAAATGCCGTTGAATTTAAAATAGCATTGGTTTTAGATTTAAAGCCTGAAAGTGCCTTCATTTCCTCATCTGCAGTCTTTACTTTATCTATAGTAGATACAAACCAAGCATTTCCATTAACTTCTTGATTAACTAAAGGTATATCGTTATTATCTTGATCTTTCTGGATGATATACTTAACATTCAACATATTGAGTATCTCCATATTACTTTTACTAATCTGATAATCCATTAATTGCTGCATTCTCATCGGTTTTGCAGCGTGATAACCTCCAAGGGAATTGTGAAAGTACGAAGATCTTGCACTACTAAAACCACCCTGAACTTCAAAAACTCTAAAATGTGCTGGATCTGACAAAATAGCCTTATCTGCTTCTGTTGGCATAAAAGGTTCTTCCATTTGTCTTTTTGCTACAAATTTCGAGTCATTTACATATTTTCTATCTACTACTACAAGGTCAACAGTAATTAAAAAACCAATGATTATCAAAGCGTAGTTCACTGCTAACTTTCCTTTATTAACAACAAATAAAACTAAAGCAGTTACAAGTACAAAAAACAAGCTTCTAAGTAAATCACTGGTATAAATAGATTTTCGATCTTCTATTAAAGCCCTTACAAAGCTATTGCCATACTCACCGTACATTTGCTTATAAGCAGCGTCATTCAATCCTGAGAAACTCAATGTTCCCTTTATAGCAAATAGAAATAATAACACCCCTCCACTAATAGCTGTGGTATACTTAATTGCTTTTAATTGTTCTTCTTTAGTCACCTTTGAAAAACTGTATAACCCCAACATTGCCAATGCAGGAACACATAGCTCCAAGATAACTTGAATTGAGGAAACAGCCCTAAACTTGTTGTACAAAGGAATATAATTAATAAAGAAATCCGTTAGTAAAGAAAAGTTCTTTCCCCAAGATAGTAAAAGAGATACAAGAGCTCCAGCTATAAAAATATACTTGATCTTTCTCTTTTCAACGAAAAACGCCAATACAAATAAGAAAAAGACTACTGCTCCTATGTATGCTGGAGCAGCGACAATGGGTTGATCTCCCCAATAAGTTGGTGCTTGTTCTGAAAATTGTTTAGCTTCTATTGGATTAGCACCAATTGAAGTTGCAAACTTAAACATACTTGAACTCTCATCTAACTTTTCGGCATTTCCACCGCCAGTTAGACGAGGCACAATAAGATTCAAACTTTCAAACTTTCCATAACTATATTCCGTAATATAGTCATAAGACAATGAATGTGAAGTGTCTATTTTACTTCCATCTGGATTAAAAGTAAGTTCATTCTGACCCCTTGTACTAAACTTTGTATATTCTGAAGTTGCCAATAAATTGGTAGCATTGGCTCCTATACTCAATATACCAGTAACTATAAAAATACCATAGGCAATACCCAGGGATTTAAAATCTTTTGCCTTGATGTATAAAACAGTATAATAGGCTGTAACAATTAGCAATAACAACAATAAGTAATAAGTCATTTGAAAGTGATTCGCATTAATTTCTAATGCAGCTGCAAACACAGTCAATATGGATCCAACTACCCATTTCTTTCGGAATACTAACATTACTCCTGCTAACACCATTGGCATATAAGCAATAGCATGTGCCTTTGCATTGTGCCCAACTCCTAAAATAATGATTAAATATGTTGAAAAACCAAAAGCCAATGCACCTATAAATGAGCGCAGTGGCTTTAACCCCAAGGAAATCATTAAAGTATAAAAACCAATGAAATACAAGAAAAGATAATCTGCTGGACGAGGTAAACTACGCAGTGCAGAATCAATCTTTTTAATATAATTATGTGGGTATTTAGCTCCTAATTGATAAGTGGGCATTCCACCAAATGCACTATTTGTCCAATAAGGTTCTTCACCTGTTTTCTTGCGAAATTCAATCTGCTCTTTTGCCATACCCGTATATTGAACAATATCAGATTGACTAATAGTCTTACCGGATAATACTGGAGAAAAATAAGCTAATGAAATAAAAACAAAACCAATAACAATTAGCAAGTGAGGTAATATCTTCTTTATGGTGTCCATCTTTAATTAGGAGTTTAATTTTTTTATGATTCGCTAAATTAAATAAATTAAATGGAGCAATGAAGAATCACCTATAAAATTAGACACAAAAAAAGGTTCTGATAATCAGAACCTCTATTTTTTATCTATCTCTTCAAATTCAATGTATTCGCCCACAATTTTTGTTGATCGAGGCACCTTACCTCCAGTATCATCATTATTTGTTGTTTGATTAGACGAAGTTGAACTATTATTTTGTTGATAGAAATCTTGTTGTCGTTGTTGAAAATTCTCACTTGCTTTCTTTGCCGCCTTAATGACAAGCATCGGAAACAAATATCGCATAGCGAATTTAAATGCATAATAAACTAAGATTATTATACATAATGTTTTTAGAAAACCTGTAAAAGAAGCTGTATCCATAACCTTTTCATTTTTTTCAAAAATAGAAATTATAATAAGACTACTACAAAATATAGTCTTAAAATATTGATAAAACTATTTACTTTATGAGATTAATATAACTTATTCTTCTATCCATTTAGTATATCCTCCGTCAAGTTCATACACTTGTTGAAAACCTTCATTGACCAATGCTTGTTTTGCCTTTGCACTTCGCTTTCCAGATTTACAGAAAATGTAAATAGGCTCTTGTTTATCGAATTGTTTCATTTGATCAATGAAATCTTCTTTTAAGAAGTCAATGTTTTTTGCCTCTCCTATACTTCCCTCACTAAATTCTTTCGCAGTTCGCACATCTATTACATTGCTTTTATTATCTTTAGATATAACTTCAAAAGATTCTTTATTCAATAAAAATTTATCATTATTCTCCTGTGCATAACTAGCAGATAACGATAAACTTGACAGCATTACCGTTAAAAAAAGTGTTTTAATCATCATACATTTGTTAATAGTGGTTTAAAAAAATGACAAATGTCATTGTAATAGGCTTGCTATTCAATTACATTTGTTTCAAATATACTAAAAATGACTATATCTCTTATACAAAAATATAATGTTCCCGGTCCAAGATATACCAGTTATCCCACTGTTCCCTATTGGGATCAAGAGACTTTTAAAAGAAATCTATGGATAGATTCTTTTAAAAAAGCTTTTAGGGAATCAAATGCAAATGAAGGAATAAGTATCTATATACATCTTCCTTTTTGCGAAAGCCTTTGTACTTTTTGTGGTTGTCACAAAAGAATTACGAAAAGACATGAGGTTGAACAACCTTATATTCAGGCTTTGTTGAAAGAATGGGAGTTATATTGTAATGAATTTGACGAAACGCCAATTATAAAAGAGATTCACTTAGGAGGAGGTACTCCTACGTTTTTTTCTACAGAACACTTAACAATGTTAATCAATGGGATTACCTCTAAAGCCAAAATCGCGGATAACCATGAGTTTAGCTTTGAAGGACACCCTAATAACACGACAAAAGGTCACCTTCAAACCCTTTATAATTTGGGCTTTAGAAGAGTTAGTTTTGGCGTGCAAGATTACAACCCTGAAGTACAAAAAGCAATACATAGAATACAATCCTTCCACGATGTAGCAAGAGTTACTGTATGGGCCAAAGAAATAGGATATACTTCTATATCACATGATATAATTTATGGATTGCCATTCCAAAAGTTAGAGCACATCATCGACACAATCGAAAAGACAAAATCGCTATCTCCTGATCGTCTTGCCTTTTATAGCTACGCACATGTACCTTGGATAAAAGGAAGTGGTCAACGTGGATTCAAAGATTCTGACGTTCCTAAGGATGATGAAAAACGCCTTTTATATGAAAAAGGGAAAGAATTGCTGCTAAAAAACGATTATGTAGAAATAGGTATGGATCATTTTTCTCTTAAAAGTGACTCTCTCTACAAGTCTTTAAACAATGGCAATATCCACAGAAACTTTATGGGGTATACTTCTTCTAAAACGATGTTAATGGTAGGTTTAGGTGTATCATCTATTAGTGATAGTTGGTATGCATTTGCACAGAATGAAAAGGATATAGAAAAGTATTACGAACTTTTAGATCAGAATACAATTCCTGTGGTTAAAGGTCATATTCTCAATGAAGAAGATTTAATTATACGAAAACATATATTAAACTTGATGTGTTCACTTTCAACGGATCTTACAGAAGATTTAGAAAAGGTTGATTTTTCAACTACACTTAGTGAGATGAAAGAGTTTGAAAGTGATAAACTCATAGAAGTAAAAGGAAATACTATTAAAATTACAAGAAAAGGCAGAGCCTTTGTTCGAAACATCTGTATGGCCTTCGATTTGAGGTTACAGGCGAATAAGCCAGATAGACAGTTGTTTTCAATGACAATTTAGTATATTTATAATAGTATTTTAAAGTATCAGATAATGAAAATAGAAAAAATAATCACCTTTTTAGTCCTACTGGTCTTTGTTTATGGGATTTATAGCTTGGATGCTTCCAATTTATGGTCAGTTCAAATCAACTGGTTTTCGCATTTAAGCTTTATCATCTTTGCTGTATACCTTGTGTATTCTTTAAAGAAAGCGGCAAGACAACAAGATCAGGAGAACGCTAAGAAAGGGGAATAAAAATTGTCATTTGTTTATTGCTAAATGTTTATTTCAAAGCATTAGCTATTCAAAAAGAGGGAACCAATGGTTCCCTCTTTTCATTTTGTTATTTACAAATATCTTATAACCACTCCATTAAAGAAATTCCAATTCCTATATTGGTTTGATTCCAATTGTAATCAATCATAGAATCCCCGTAGCCATTGCTAATTGCCAGAAATGCCTTTAAGTGATTCTTTATCGGATATGACCAAGTAAACTCCGTATAGCCTTTATGGTGTTCATTAAACCTAAAATTAGTTCTGAAATTCAAGGTAAACACATGACCCCAATTGGCATACACAGCATTAAACTCACCTTTTCCTACATATTCTGTAATCTGAGGGTTATCATCTGCATTAGCCTTTTCTCTCAACCTTAACCATGGTCTTACAAAGAAAGTCCATCGGTCGTACTCCATCCCCAAATGCATTGTAAAGCGATTCCAACTTCGGGACTCTGGTAGACTCTGACCATTAGACTGATGATTAAACCCAAATCCTATCATTTTAAATTTCAATCTATTCCAACTTAAATTCAAAGGATAATTAAACAAGAGTTCTGGTTCATAATTCAACTCTCTAAAGGGTCTTGATAAATCGCCATTATACGCCTGCCAATTGGCAGTCTGTGTAAAAGCAACCCATAGATCACCTTTTCCGAAAAACAACCCTTGAACCACCTTAGTCTTAAAGCTAATCTGAAATTTAATCTCTAAATTATCATAATCTTTGTGTTCGGTAGAAACATTTGGCTCACTTAAACTTGCAGGCAATTCATTAGGCTTATTCACATAGCGAAAAGGCAAAATATAAACTGGCTTATAGGGACTAATCGTAAAAGTTCTTCCTCTTGTCTCTGGGGTTAATTCCCATCTTTGATCTAATCCTTGATTTTGCCTATCTTGACTAAACAGCAAATCATCAGCTTCTTGAGCATATATACTATAGCTACTTAAAGCAAACGAGATTAATAGTATTCTTTTAATCATAATTAGATCTCTTTTAAGAATTAGAATAACAGTGTTCCTTGACCATCCTCATCTACGATAGTATCAGGTAGATCCTCATCAAATGAATAATCTACTACTTCCTCTTCCTCCTCCTCTTCCTCTTCATAAGGTAGAGATTCGAGAAGATTGATAAGTTTAATCTTGTCTGCAGTCAGCTGATTACCAAGTGCTTTAATACCCTTTACGGCAATAAAATCTTCTATATTTACTTCCAAATTGTCCTTTTGAACTCCCTTCACCTTGCTAAAGACAACCTCTACCATAGGCCTAAAGTCCGTAGACACCAATTCCAATCTTGAATTAGCGTGATCTGAAATAAATGTTTCTTCTTTGTTCTCATTCTCAATTAAAAAGCGCTTAATATAGTAACGCTCTTTTTCCCCTTCAAAATAAATAGCAGAGATAGGCTTGGTCGGTTTCCATTTTTCTAAGACAATCATATCTTCTTCGAAGTGCTTACTTAGATCAGGAACGATAGTTTTTACTTTACCACTTTGTGTTATTACTAACAACCTATCTTCAGCTTTAAACTCACCTAAAAGTTCTCCTCTACCATCGACATTTAAACGGTGAACAGTTTCATCAAACCATATTTTGCGCGGGCGAAGTGTTGAAATTCCTTTCTCTTTGAGTTCTATTTTTTTAATGGCGTATTTAGTTACCACGTTTCCTTTGGCAGCTCGGCCTTTAATTAACATCTCTGCAAAATCTAAATCAAACTTGAGTTTCTTAACATTACTCAATTGTCTTAATAAGATTGTGACTACTTCTGCCTCTCCATTTGGATTTGCTGAAAAATACAATATTTGAGAACCTGGCTTGTCTTGTGTCAACGGATACACCTTATCTCGAGTAATACCCGTCACGTTAAATCTCTTTACAAAAGAAGAACCTGACTTACCATCTCTGTAAATTAAATTATAGATTGTGCGTTTGTCATTCTTATCCCATACTGCAATATGAATAATATCTTTACCGACAAACTTCTTCTCATCTACTTTAGAGACTACCATTGAGCCATCTCTTAAAAAGACGATAATATCATCAATATCTGAACAGTCACATACATATTCATCTTTGCGCAAACTCGTACCAAAGAATCCTTCTTCTCTATTTACATAAAGCTTCGTATTGCGCAGTACAACTTTTGTCGCTTCAATTGTATCAAAGCTTTTTAGCTCCGTTAAGCGCTCTTTGCCTTTTCCGTACTTTTCTTTTAATCGCGTAAAATAGTCAATAGCAAACTCAATTAAATGCGCTAAGTGGTATTTTACTTGTTCGATATCATCTTCCAAAGACTCGATGATCTGATTAGCTTTATCAATATCAAATCTCGAAATTCGCTTAATCTTTATCTCAGTCAGTCGAACAATATCATCAGTAGTCACATCGCGTTTTAGATTAGTAACGAACGGTTTTAAACCTAAGTCGATTGCGCTAATCACTCCCTCCCATGTTTCTTCTTCCTCTATTGCACGGTAAATTCTATTTTCAATAAATATGCGTTCTAAGGATAAGAAATGCCATTTTTCTTCTAATTCACTTAATTCAATCTCTAATTCGCGTTTAAGCAAATCAACGGTTTGATGTGTTGACATGACAAGCATATCACTCACACCTGTAAACAAAGGCTTATTATCTTGAATAATACACCCCAAAGGAGCAATCGATGTCTCACAAGCCGTAAAAGCATAAAGTGCATCAATCGTCTTATCTGGAGAAGTACCTGCTGGTAAATGAATAAGTATCTCTACTTCCGCAGCTGTATTATCTTCAATTTTCTTAATTTTTATTTTCCCTTTTTCATTTGCCTTTAAGACACTATCAATCAAAGAAGTTGTTGTAGTTGAAAAGGGAATTTGAGTTACGACAAGCGTATTCTTATCTAACTGTGATATTTTGGCGCGTACGCGAACTCTACCACCTCTTTGTCCATCGTTGTAGTTGGATACATCTGCAATACCAGCAGTAGGAAAGTCTGGATATATAGTAAAAGGTTTACCCTTTAAAATATTAATCGAAGCTGTGATTAACTCGATAAAGTTGTGAGGTAAAATCTTAGTTGATAATCCAACTGCAATTCCCTCTCCTCCTTGAGCCAACAACAATGGAAACTTCACCGGTAAATTAACTGGTTCATTGCGACGACCGTCATACGAAGCCTGCCAAGTTGTAATCTTTGGCGAATAAAGAACATCTAAGGCAAATTTACTCAGACGAGCTTCAATATACCTCGAAGCAGCTGCTCCATCTCCAGTTAAGATATTCCCCCAGTTTCCCTGCATATCGATCAGCAGTTCTTTCTGACCTAACTGTACGATAGCATCTCCAATACTGGCATCCCCATGAGGGTGATACTGCATCGTATGACCTACAATATTGGCAACCTTGTTATAGCGCCCGTCATCCAATTCTTTCATTGAATGCATAATACGGCGTTGAACTGGTTTAAAACCATCTTCAATTGCAGGTACAGCACGTTCTAAAATTACATAAGAAGCATAATCTAAAAACCACTCTTTATACAATCCTGTTACCTTGGTAATAGTCTCAGATTGTACTTCCTCTTGTGAAGACGTAGCATCTTCACTCGATTGGCTTTCTATATTATGATTTAATTCAGGATCAAAATTTTCTTCGTGGCTCATTTTATTTTTCTTCTACAACGTCAAGTTCTACTTTAAGATTATCGATAATAAATTCTTGTCTATCTGGCGTATTCTTACCCATATAAAACTCTAACATTTTCTCAATAGACATTGATTTATCAAGCATTACAGGATCTAATCTAATATCATCTCCGATAAAGTATTTAAACTCATCTGGTGATATCTCCCCTAACCCTTTAAATCGCGTAATCTCTGGCTTTGGTTTTAACTTCTCAATAGCGTTAATGCGTTCCTCCTCACTGTAACAATAGATTGTTTCTTTCTTATTTCTAACTCTAAAAAGAGGTGTTTGTAAGATGTATAAATGTCCATCTTTAATCAACTCTGGAAAAAACTGTAAAAAGAAAGTAATTAACAACAATCTAATGTGCATACCATCCACATCGGCATCGGTAGCAATTACGATATTATTATATCTCAAGTTCTCAAAATCGTCTTCTATATCTAAAGCAGCTTGTAGTAAATTAAACTCTTCATTCTCGTATACGATTTTCTTTGTCATTCCGTATGAGTTCAAAGGTTTACCTCTCAAACTAAACACTGCTTGCGTATTCACATCACGTGATTTGGTAATTGACCCTGATGCAGAATCTCCCTCTGTAATAAAGAGTGTACTATCTAAGTAACGCGGGTTCTTTATATCTGTCAAATGTACTCTACAGTCCCTGAGTTTTCTATTGTGAAGACTGGCTTTTTTAGCTCGTTCTTTAGCAATCTTTCTAATGCCTGAAAGTTCTTTTCTCTCTTTCTCTGCTTGGAGAATCTTTTTCAAAAGAGCCTCAGCTACATTGGGATTCTTATGTAAAAAGTTATCTAATTGTGTCTTGACAAAGTCATTGATAAACGTTCTCACTGTTGGCAAATTTGGCCCCATATCGGTTGAACCCAACTTTGTCTTAGTTTGAGATTCAAAAACAGGTTCTTCTACCTTCACGGAAATTGCACCAACAATAGACTTTCTTACATCAGAAGCTTCAAAATTCTTGTTAAAAAACTCTTTTATCGTACGAACCAAAGCTTCTCTAAAAGCAGCTAAATGCGTTCCTCCTTGTGTAGTGTTCTGACCATTGACAAACGAATAGTACTCTTCTGAATATTGCGTTCTACTATGTGTAATAGCAACTTCTATATCTTCCCCCGACAAATGGATAATTGGATAGATTTGATCTTCTTCATCTATGTTTTCTCCCAACAAATCCTTTAATCCATTTTCAGAGTAAAATTTTTCACCGTTAAAAATAATTGTCAAACCTTTATTCAGGTAACAATAGTTTTTAAGCATTTTCTCGATGTACTCTGTACGGTACTTGTAATTTTTGAAAATAGTCTCGTCTGCAATAAAAGTAACTCGGGTTCCCTTGCGTTTAGTTGTTTCTTGAATATCGTCTTCCACAACTAAATTTCCACCCGAAAACTCAGCTCCTTTTTGTTGGCCATCGCGAATAGATTCAACTCTAAAGTAGTTAGACAAGGCATTCACTGCCTTAGTACCTACCCCGTTTAATCCTACTGATTTCTTAAATGCACGAGAGTCATATTTCCCCCCTGTATTCATCTTAGATACTACTTCTACGACTTTTCCCAAGGGAATACCACGTCCGTAATCGCGAACAGTAACTGTTTTGTCTTTTAAGGTAACTTCGATAGTTTTACCAGTACCCATAACAAACTCATCAATACTGTTATCAATCACTTCTTTGATAAGGATATATATACCATCATCAGGAGAAGATCCATCTCCTAATTTTCCAATATACATACCCGGACGCATACGGATATGTTCTCTCCAATCTAATGAACGAATATTATCTTCTGTATACTGACTTTGATCTTGCATAAAAACGTAAGGAATTTGCGCTAAATTACTATTATTTAGCTTAAAATAAAAATTTATAAAAGCTTGTAATTACTGTATTTTCTGTACTATTGAGTTTTATTTTCTCTTTTCATTACATTCTTATCTATTTCAATAGAATATTCTCCTGGGACTATTTTATTCCCAAAAATTAAAGCATAATTCTTTGTAAATTCTGCTCCAAAATATAAAATCATTGCAGAGTAATATACCCAAATTAACATCACTATGATAGAGCCTGCTGCGCCATAAAGTGAAGAAGTTGCGGTGGTACTTAGATAGAAACCTATCCCAAATTTACCAATCATAAATAATACTGCAGTGAAAGCTGAACCGACAAAAGTCTCTTTCCAACCGATCTTGCCATTAGGCAAAGTCTTAAATATTAAAGCAAATAAAAATGTAATAACGATAAAGATAACGATATTATTAATAAAGTAAACAATATCCACTAATCCTTCATCAAACCACGAAGCTATATAATCGTATAGAATCCCGACAAATGAATTGACCATCAAGCTGACCAACAGTAAAAAACCTACTGAAGCAATCATTGCAAAGGACAGCAATCTATTCTTGACAAATCGAACAATACTCTTATTGGGCTTTGCTGCCAATCCCCATATATAATTAATTGAACTCTGAATCTCCGCAAAAACTCCTGATGCACTAAACAAGAGCATTCCTACGCCAATAATAGTAGGTAATGTACCAGATCGACTCACTGTCACCTTCTCCATCGCCTTACGCACTTCAATGGAAGTATTCTCACCAACCAAATCGTTTAGTTGACTATAGAAAAAATCCGCCACCTCCTTTTGCTCAAAAACAAGCCCACTGGCTGTGATGATAAGAATAATTAGTGGTGGTAAAGCAAAAATAGTATAATACGACAAAGCCGCACTGAACTTCATTGCATTATCATCTAAAAAATCAAATACTGAGCTCTTTAGTAGCTCAATCACTCGTTTAAATAGTCCTTCTTTTTTCATTATTTTTTCTCAACAAAATCACTCAAGAGCAATAAACAATACTTTGTTTTTTTAACCTTTTATGATGTAAAAATAGTTTAATTTAAATTTAAGCAACATTTTTTATTGCTAAAAATACTAACAACTATTTAATAAAAACAAAAAGCCCTCAATTAAACAATTGAGGGCTAATCAAATATTATCAGTATAGAATTATACGTTAAAGCGGAAGTGCATTACATCTCCGTCTTTTACGATATACTCTTTTCCTTCTACTCTTAACTTACCTGCTTCTTTTACTTTAGCCTCAGAACCAAAAGCGACATAATCATCATAACCAATTACTTCCGCACGGATGAATCCTTTCTCAAAATCACTGTGGATTACTCCAGCTGCTTTAGGTGCAGTATCTCCGACTTTAATAGTCCAAGCTCTAACCTCTTTTACACCAGCTGTAAAGTAAGTTTGAAGATTTAATAGTTTATAAGCCGAACGGATCAATTTAGATACTCCTGGCTCATCTAATCCTAAATCCTCTAAGAACATTTGTCTTTCTTCGAAAGTCTCCAATTCCATGATATCAGCCTCCGTACCTACTGCTAATACGATTACTTCAGCATTCTCATCTTTTACAAGCTCTTTTACTTTAGCCACGTAATCATTTCCATTCACAGCCGCTCCCTCATCTACGTTACATACGTACAACACAGGTTTAGTCGTAATTAATTGAAAATCTTCTAATAATTCTTCCTCATCTTGATTCTTAGCCTCCACTACACGTGCAGATTTACCTTCTAATAAAGTCACTCTGATACGCTCTAATAAATCAGCCTCTACTTGCGCTTCTTTATTTCCTGTCTTAGCTGCTTTCTTTACTTTCTCTAATCTCTTTTCTACAGTTTCAAGGTCTTTTAACTGTAATTCGATATCGATAGTCTCTTTATCTCTGATAGGGTTAACATTTCCATCTACGTGAATAATATTATCATTGTCAAAACAACGCAATACGTGGATAATAGCATTACACTCTCTAATATTTCCTAAGAATTGGTTTCCTAAACCTTCTCCTTTACTTGCTCCTTTTACTAATCCAGCAATATCTACGATTTCAACAGTAGCAGGTAATACACGCTCTGGTACTACTAACTCTTCTAATTTAGACAATCTTGGATCTGGTACATTCACAACCCCAATATTTGGTTCTATTGTACAAAATGGGAAGTTAGCACTCTGTGCCTTAGCATTAGATAAACAATTAAATAATGTTGATTTACCTACATTTGGCAATCCTACTATACCTGCTTTCATATTTTAAAATATATTGTGAATTTTTAATCGTTTGCAAATATATTGAAAATTATAGAAGTTCATAGTCTTAATATAAGAATAGAATAAATAAAAAAGCCACTCAATTGAGTGGCTCTTTTATATAGATTATTTGTTAATCTTCGTCGTCGGCAATTTCCAAGTCTTTCAATGCATCTAATGAGTCTTCTGAAGGATCTACATAATCTTCTTCTTCATCGTCAAAATTCTCAATTCTATCTGCTAACTTAGTACTTACTTTTACCAGGTAAATAGTATCCTCAGTTCTTACTTCAACTGCTTCTACAGTTTCGTTTTTAACGTTTTTAAAACGAATAATATCTGAATCGTCATACCCGTCAGGAAACTTTTCCACTAATAGTGTCAAGATTTCGTTCGTTAACTTTGCGTAATCAACAATTACTCTTTTCATTCTTTGTTCTTGCTTTATTTCAGTTTCAAATGTAATAGGTATATTGTAAAATACAAATAAAAAATCACATTATTTAGCTGCTAAAAATTAAAAAATTAATTACCAAGAATATAAGCGAAAATTAATGGCGCAACGATTGTAGCATCTGACTCCACAATGAATTTTGGCGTGTCGATATCCAATTTACCCCAAGTAATTTTCTCATTAGGAACTGCTCCTGAATACGATCCGTAAGATGTAGTCGAATCTGAGATTTGACAGAAGTATGACCAGAAAGGTACATCCTCCCACTCTAAATCTTGATACATCATCGGAACCACACAGATAGGGAAATCTCCAGAGATACCTCCTCCAATTTGGAAGAATCCTACTCCGTGTCCTCCTGAGTTAGCTCTATACCACTCTGTTAAATAAATCATGTACTCAATACCTGTTTTTACAGTGTGTACATTTAGTTTTCCTTTGATTACATTAGATGTAAAGATGTTACCACAAGTTGAATCTTCCCATCCTGGACATACGATTGGAATATTTTTCTCAGCCGCAGCGATAATCCAAGAGTGTTTAGGATCGATCTCATAGTATTGCTCTAATACACCAGAGTTTACTAATTGGTATAAATACTCGTGTGGGAAATAGCGTTTTCCTTCAGCTTCAGCTGCATGCCATACGTCTTCTAAGTGTTTTTGTAAACGACGGAATGCCTCTTCTTCTGGAATACATGTGTCTGTCACACGGTTATAGTGGTTATCTAATAACTCTCTCTCTTGCTCTGGAGTCAAATCTCTATAGTTTGGAACTCTTTTGTAGTGAGAGTGAGCAACCAAGTTCATCACGTCCTCTTCTAAGTTAGCTCCTGTACAAGAAATGATATGTACTTTATCTTGACGAATCATTTCTGCTAAAGAAATCCCTAACTCTGCAGTACTCATAGCACCTCCCATAGAGATTAACATTTTACCTCCTGCGTTTAAGTGTGCTTCATACCCTTTTGCTGCATCTACTAAAGCTGCTGCATTAAAGTGTCTGTAGTTATGCTCAATAAACTGACTAATTGGTCCTTTACTCATTTTATTATTACTTTTATATATTAATATTTATTTTAATTCTTATTTGTTATACCCCAGGATATTCAACACTTGCTCTGCTGTCTGTTGTTCTGAGAACAATTCTGTTGCGATAATTCCATTCTCATCTTTGTCAATTAAGATGTGTTTTGGTTGTGGAATCAAACAGTGGTGAATACCACCAAATCCTCCAATTTGATCTTGATAAGCCCCTGTATTAAAAAAACCAATATACAATGGTTTTTCTTTATTATACTTAGGCAAGTAAATAGCGTTCAAGTTTTGCTCAGAATTGTAGTAGTCATCGCTATCACAAGTCAATCCACCCAACAAAATACGCTCATAAGTATCATTCCATCTGTTGATAGGCAACATGATAAAACGCTTGTTAATCGCCCATGAATCAGGTAAAGTAGTAATGAATGAAGAATCAATCATATTCCACTTCTCTCTGTCATTTTGCTGTTTTTGATATAAGATCTCATAGATTGCTCCTCCACTTTCTCCTACTGTGTATGAACCAAACTCTGTAAAGATGTTCGGTACAGGCACTTCAGCTTCATCACACACAATCTTAATTTGATTGATAATCTCATCTACCATATATTGGTAATCAAACTCAAATGCCAAAGAATCTTTAATCGGAAAACCTCCACCGATATTCAAACTATCTAATGTAGGACATTCTTTCTTTAAAGTAATGTAAACTTTTAGACATTTCACTAATTCGTTCCAATAGTACGCCGTATCTCTAATACCCGTATTGATAAAGAAGTGAAGCATTTTAAGCTCTACATTTGGATTCTCAGCTATTTGCTTTCTGTAAAAAGGTAAGATACTCTTATATCCAATCCCTAAACGCGATGTATAGAACTCAAACTTAGGTGACTCCTCAGACGCGATACGGATACCAATCTTAAACTTCTTATTGATTTGCTCTTGTAATAGATCTAATTCTTCGTAGTTATCAATAATAGGAATAGTATTCTCGTGTTTATTATTGATTAAATTGGCAATATTATCAATATACTGCGCGCGTTTAAACCCATTACACAACACATAAGTATCTTTGTTAATCTTACCTGTTTCCAATAAGTTTTCAACAATATTAACGTCAAAAGCAGAAGAAGTCTCTACATGAATATCATTCTTAAACGCTTCGTTTAATACATAAGAGAAGTGAGAACTCTTTGTACAATAACAGTAATAGTAATTTGCTTTATACTTATTCTTCTCCATTGCTTTTCTAAAGATCGTCTTTACATTGCTAATGTTTTCAGAGATTTTAGGTAAATAAGTAAATTTCAATGGAGTACCGTATTTTTCAACGAGTCCTAATAAATCAATATTGTGAAACTGAAGGTTATCTTTGTTTAATTTGAATTCTTCTTGTGGAAAGTAAAAAGTTTGGTTGATTAAGTCAACATATTTTGTGTTCATGTCTTTTCTTTTAATAAAGGTTAAAAAAATTCTTTCTCAATTAACTCCGATCACGCAGCAATTATAATCATTAAAATATAAAGATAATAATTACTAATTACTTTGAGCGAAATCTGGCTTCTAACTTAATCGATTTTCAAACTCTAATATTAGCAAATACTATCGGCAACTTATCTCTAAATCTAAACGAATTAAGTGCCTCCTTAGAATACTTGATAATGCCAAATACATAATTGGCCTTTTGCCTTTTGACAAAACGCCTTACTTTGTGCCTTGCAGACACACAGAATCTAATATATAAAACATCTATTTTCACGAGCGCAAATGTAACAAAATATTGCAATGAAAAAGCAAAAAGTGATTGTTTTTGAATCTTAATTCAAATATAAATTTAACCCACTAATTATCAACTCTTTACTTACCTCAATATCATAGACAGACTCCCCTATTTTATTTAATAAGACACAGCGTATATTTCCACTGTAGTTCTTTTTATCAAACTTCAACCATTCCAGCGAATTTAGGATGTCGTCTTCTGACAAATCAACCACCCCATAGATGCTTTGAATCGCGTGTTTAATATTCAAGTAGTCTTGTTCAGATAATTGGGCTAACTCTTTTGAAATAAAAGCCTCTACAACCATTCCTAAAGCTACAGCTTCGCCGTGTAGTAGCGTCTGTTTACTTTCATTAGTCAAAAAATAACTCTCCACTGCATGACCTACCGTATGTCCAAAATTCAATATCTTTCTCAACCCTTGTTCTTTAGGATCTTGTGTCACAACCGTATTTTTGATTACGACTGAATGATGAATAAGTGCCTGTAAATCACCAAAATCAACATTTGCTATATCCTTCAAATAATTGTAATAATTAGCATCAAATATCAAGCCGTGTTTTAGCATTTCAGCATATCCAGCTTTAATCTGCCTCGCCTCTAAAGTCTCTAAGTAATTTACATCGATAATTAGCATTTTAGGCATAGCGAAAACACCTATACAGTTTTTAATACCATTTAGATCTACTCCTGTTTTTCCTCCTACAGAGGCATCAACCATAGCAAGCAGCGTTGTAGGTATATTGATAAAATCAATCCCCCTCATAAAAACAGATGCAATAAATCCACCCATATCTGTAATTACACCTCCTCCTACAGTGATTAAAATACTCTTGCGATCTCCTCCTAACTCCAACATAGTCTGTATCACACCTGCACAAGTATCCAATACCTTGTTTTCCTCTCCTGGCTCAACTTCGATGATTTCAAATGGCACTTCGGTTGGCAAATTACTTAAGAAATAAGGCAAACAATGTTCGTAACAATTTGAATCTGTCAAGATAAAAAGCTTGCTATAACCATTGTTATTTAGATATGTCCCCAATTGTCCATATGCTTCTTGTCCAAATAAGATGTCGTAATGTTCTGTTTTTATGTTTTCCATGCTACTGTTTTTATTCAACACAAAATAAAGTATAAATATTTGAAATATGCCCGCTTAAAATCTTTTTTAACGATTTACCACAAATCAAATTTCAAAACATCTTTTATTGTTAAAAAAAATTGGCTTTTAAAGAGATTGGACCAAATATATCTTTAGATAAATTAGAAAAGAATTCCCTTTCGTAAATCTAATGCAATCAGAGGTCCCTAAACATTAATTCATCTAACGTCTCGATTTTTACACTTTCTCTTTTCAAACAAAACAAAGCTTAAACCAACTTCGAGAAATACACCTTTTTCAAAGTAATTTGTAAATAAGGCAATCTCCCTGATACAAACAACTATTAAACCTGTTTACTTGACGATAACCAATCGCTATTTACAGATACTTAAAAAGCTATTCTTCCAAGTTTGTTCGGGCTTTAGTCGGGGTTAGTTGCGATAATTGGCGCTAAACCCAGTAAAAACCGTACTTGATCCGAGCAATATCCGAACAAATGACATTGATTATACGCTGCAAAAAATAGCTATCCTTTTATTTATAAGGCTTTAAAGGGAAATTCGCTCAATAAACAACCTGTTTAATTGTGCTGTTTTGTGTTTATTTATTCCTTTTTTGTAATCATTGCGGATTTGGTAAATATAGATTAAAAACACCAGTTCAAAAAGGACTTTATAAGAGGAAATTTCTATTCTAACTAATAATAGCAAACAACTAAGTACTCTCAACGACAACTGCTCTTATCTTGATCAAGAATGTCAAAGTCATCCCTAACCAAAACACGATAGAAAAACTAAAGTATTTAAACTCAAATAGTTTAAACAATCAGTGAGTAGCACATAAATGACAAGACTAAAATTAGCCTGAAGTAAATACATGATTAGTAATATAAATACTGAAAACTATTAAAATATTACTAAAAGAGTATTTATATTTGCCTAACGAATTTACTTTTTATAATGGAAAATTTATTTAACAATACAGAAGTTGCTTTTGCACTTAAAAATAATAAAGAATTAAAAAGAGCGCACTTTCTTTTTAATATGATCAGCAAACCCACTTTAGTAAAAATGGGATCTGCTCTGGCAAATTTTGCTATTAAAACACACCTACCAGTAACAGGATTAATTCGTTCAACTGTTTTCGACCACTTCTGTGGAGGAATCAGTGAAGATGATTGTTTATCAGTAGTTGACAGAATGTATTCTCAAGGAAAAGTGGCTTCCGTTTTAGATTACTCTGTGGAAGGAAAAGAAACAGAAGAACAATTTGACGTGGCTTTAAACATGACTTTAAAGACAATTCAATTTGCACAAGAAAGGCCAGATTCAATTCCATTTGCCGTATTCAAACCAACTGGTTTTGGTCGTTTTGATATGTTTGTAAAAAAAGGTGAAAAGAAAGAGTTTACAGCAGAAGAAGCAAAAGAATGGGAACGCATTGTTTACCGTTTTAACGTGGCATGTCAATATGCAGCTGAGCGCAAAGTTTTACTTTTAATCGATGCAGAACACAGCTGGATGCAGGATGCTGCGGATGAGATTGTTTTAGACATGATGCGCAAGTACAATACTGAGAAAGCATATATATATAATACAGCACAGTTATACCGTTGGGATCGTTTGCAATATCTTAAAGACTTGCACCAAATCGCAAAAGCAGAAGGTTTCCACATTGGGATGAAAGTTGTAAGAGGGGCTTATATGGAGATTGAAAGAGAGCGTGCTGCACAAAAAGGATACAAATCACCTATTTGCGTTGACAAAGCTGCTACAGATATCAACTATGATGCTGCTGTGACTTTTATGCTTGAAAATATGGATTGCATGGCTTTATTCGCTGGAACACACAACGAAAAAAGCTCTTACTTAATGATGCAATTAATGGAGCAACATAATATAGCACACAGTGATAAGAGAATGTATTTTGGACAATTATACGGAATGAGCGACAATATTAGCTTCAACTTAGCAAAAGCTAACTACAATGTTGCTAAATATTTGCCATTTGGACCTGTTCGAGATGTAATACCTTACTTAATCAGAAGAGCAGAAGAAAACACTTCTGTAGCTGGTCAAACTAACAGAGAGTTAGACCTTATTAAAACTGAAATGAAGAGAAGAAACCTGTAAGCAAATATAACAGGTCTATATATAAAACGGGGAACTTTGAGAAGTTCCCCGTTTTTATTTTTTATCCTACTGCTCTTTTAGTTCATTGGAATTAAACCCAACTTCTCTAAACAATACAGTATTCCCTATTTCATCTTATCGACATTGTGAGAATAACTTACACTTGCCAATCAATCTCTTTTAAACCTTTCGCACTCAAATAAGCGTTGGTTTTAGAAAATGGCTTACTGCCATAGAATCCTCGGTAAACTGATAATGGTGAAGGGTGAGCAGTCTCGATCACTAAATGTTTATTTCGATCAATTGCCTTCCCCTTTTTCTGAGCATAACTCCCCCATAAAATAAAAACAACGTGTTCGCGCTGCTCAGCAATAAGCTTTATGATCGCATCTGTAAAGATCTCCCAGCCTTTCTTTTGATGAGAACCTGCTTTTTTTTGCTCCACGGTCAAAGTAGCATTAAGCAACAAGACTCCTTGTTTTGCCCAAGGGGTTAAATCTCCATTTTGTTTGTTATTAATACCTAAATCATCTTGTAACTCTTTGTAAATATTCACCAGACTTGGAGGAATTTTCACCCCTTTATTCACAGCAAAAGACAACCCATTGGCTTGAAACAGCCCATGATAAGGATCTTGCCCCAAGATAACAACCTTTACGTCTTCAAAGCTCGTCAAGTTCAAAGCATTATAGATCAACTCTTGTGGTGGAAAGATAGTTTTTTCTTTATACTCTTGTTCCACAAATTTTGTCAAAACTGAAAAATAGGGTTGATTAAACTCGCTCTGTAGTTTATCTTGCCAATCACTACTCAAATTACTAATCATGATTCAAAATATTAGGTGGACAAAAATAAAAAGATTAGTACACACTGTACTAATCTTTCTAAATAATAAACGTTTTTTAATAAAGTTAATCCCCAATATTTTTAAAGTTAGGTAAAAACGAACCTCTGACGCAGAATATCTCTCTGATATCTTCAGGACTTACTTCTAAGTTTTCGAAGTTTGTATTATCACTAATGAAAAGTAATTTGTTATCCTCAATCTGACGTTTAAAACGATAGATCATTATTCCCCTTCCCTCCAGTGTAAATAAATACAAATGCCAAGGGTGAATATCTCTAAGCTCAATTCGCTTAGTGATTACGTATGAACTTACTTTTATTGTAGGATACATATTCTCTGTAGCTACTTGAAAAGCGGTATCTACTTCTTCCGTTGTTGGAAAAATAAAACTTGGAGCAGAAGCCAACGTTTTTTCAGGATCTAAGAAATACTCAAAATGATGATCTGCTGAAATCATCTTGACTTTTCTCTTTTGGTAATTGCTGTTGTAAATAGTCGATGAATCTGTAAAGAATAATTCATTCAAATCTATCTTGTGCTCTTTACACAAAGCGATAATACTATCGTATTGTAAACTATCTCTCTTTTTCCAAGAAGATATAGTGTTGGGTTTAACATTTAAAATGTTCGATAATTCTAGATCTGTCTTGATGCCTAGCATCTTTTTCAATCTCTTAATTACTGCAGTAGCATTTTGCATTTCTAACAATTTTTAATTTTTCTTTCTTTTTCTATTTCAATTTTTTATAAGACATAATGACTTTTTTAGTCACTATTTTGCCTTATCACATTACAAAGATAGTTCGCATTTATTCAATTGCAATTACAATAATCAAAGCCTTTTATGTTAATTAATACTATTACAACATAAAAAACTACCAAAATACAGTTAATTACAAAATAAATAACCTTTTTTATTCTTATATATACATATTATGATCTATAAAACAGACAATATGTGAAATTTATATTTTGCATCAAAATAACCTAATTTAACATTTAATTAATAAAGATTAACCAATAAGGATAAACTC
>NZ_WSPP01000163.1:0-331 GCF_009767705.1 Myroides sp. LoEW2-1
TACAGATGTGTTAGATTATGTTCCAGGTTACTTTAAAATCAAGCGTTACATCCGATATAAATACGCTACTAAAGGTAAAGACAACACTCAAATTAGTATTGGCGATCTTCCAGAGCGAATTATAGATAAAGGAATACCTTCAGAGGGGTTATTATCTACAATACTTGTAGATAAATATGTTGACCACCTTCCTCTTTATAGACAAAAGCAACGCTTTTCAAGAGAAAATATCGATATAGCTTCTTCTACAATAGATGGTTGGGCTGCTCAAAGTATGGATGCTTTAAAACCACTATACCAAAAGCTGGTGATGGACATCAAAAATGAAGGT
>NZ_WSPP01000164.1:0-220 GCF_009767705.1 Myroides sp. LoEW2-1
TTCACGTCGAGCATGTGCCCAACAAGCAAGATGCGTTACATCTGACTTATTTCCATAGGCTTGGTAGCCGATAAACCCATCAGTTTGCAGATATCCTTTGAAATTTTCTAATACAGGTAGTGCAGCACTACCGCTACGAGTAGGACTGTAATTAAACATTACAAGCTTGGATATAGGTGCATGATACACCCAATAGTAGCCAAGATGAGTTTTGTCTTTC
>NZ_WSPP01000165.1:0-1585 GCF_009767705.1 Myroides sp. LoEW2-1
ATCTTAGGTGGACGAAGTAGATTCAAATCCTGTGTATCTAGAATTATAAGAAAAATGAAAAGTTAAAAGTTAAAAGAGAATATAACCCAATAATGCCCCACCTAAAACAATAAAAGCACTATTTACTTTTTTAAATTTAAAAACCACTATACAACTTAGAAGAGCAATAACAAGGGGTTGCCAGCTAATTAAAGTATCTCTAGTCATCAATACACAAACGGCGATAATCAAAGCCACAGAAGCAACATTAACTGCATCTAAAAAGACAGATAATCCTTTTGAATTGCGCAGTTTTTTCATCATCGGATTGATTAAAGCTACTAGAACAAACGAAGGTAAAAAAATCGCTAAGGTTGATAAAAGAGCTCCTGATAAATCATTAATTTGATAACCAATAAAAGTAACAGAAGAGAAAACTGGTCCAGGGGTGAATTGCCCTACAGCTATAGCATCCATCAGTTGTTCTCTTGTTAGTAATCCTGTTTGAACTAGTTCTGTATCTAAAAAGGCAAATAGAACATAACCACTACCATAAAGTATAGCCCCGATTTTGAGAAAAATCCAAAATAGCTGCCGATTGGTTGTGTTGAAAAACGTACTTTGTATGCTAAGTAACAAAGGTAGTAGTATAAAACTTTGTAAAGTATTTTGCCTTATAATATTTATATAAAACAAAGCATAGGCTAAAATTCCAGCCCCAAACAATAAAATGATTTCATTAACACCTAGTAAAGAGGCTGTTAGAACGATTAATCCTAAAAAGGCTAAAAAGGAGGAGGTTATTGATTTTTTAGCTAGAGGAAAAACAGCTCCAAGCATAATGGCTATAATTGCGGGTTTAATTCCGTATATTAAAGGTTGTATATGTGGTAATTGTCCATATAGTTTATAAAAATAGGCGAGTACACCCGTTAGAGAAACAGCAGGAAGAATAAAACACAGCCCTGCAATTATAAGGCCTTTCCAACCCGCTTTGTCATAGCCAATATGAATGGCCATTTCTGTACTGTTAGGACCAGGGATTAAATTGGTAGCCCCTAGTAGATCTAAGAAGTGTTGTTCATTCATCCACTTTCTTTGTACAACGACTTCCTCTCTCATCATTGCAATATGAGCAGCAGGACCGCCAAAACCAATAAATCCCAGTTTTGTAAATACTATGGCTATTTCTTTTAAGCTTACTTTTTCTGACATATTGCTTTCTAATTTTAGTCTTTACTACAATCGACGTATTCTAAGTTATTAAGTTGTATGAATTGGTATAAAACTAATGATAATCTAATAACCAAGGGTTATGTGAATATTAATTATAGACTTGCTTTTGAACTTGTACTTTTTGTATGTAAAAAGAAACGTGCTCTCTTTACTAAAGTAATTGGTTTTAAAAGGAGATTAGATAATAATCTGTTGCTTATCTGTATTTATGAGATATATAACAACTATATTTTTAATTTCAAATAACAGTAATTCTGAATCTTGATTTAAAAACTATTATAGTTTATGCTTACGTGAAAATCTCTTTTTTAATTAAATTCCCTAAGAGAGTCATTTTTATTCTAAATTTGCCTATACATAGATAGTACTT
>NZ_WSPP01000166.1:0-48965 GCF_009767705.1 Myroides sp. LoEW2-1
CCGGTTCGTTGATATTCCATATATCAAAGGTAAACATTTTTAGAAGCTGAAAGCTAAATGCACTAAAGTGCATAGTTTTAACTACAGTCTGCGACCAATAAACACCCTGAAGACTATAAGCTGTCTTCGTACCTTCTATCGAACTCACTTTAAAATAGATTTTTCCGTAATGGAATACTCTTTTAGTAGAAAATACTGACCAGCCTTACTATACCCTTATTTTATTAAAAACTCAAGATACACAGCTATAATACCTATAGCTGACAAGCCAATACAGACAAACTATATAGTACAAAAACTAATATCTTTATCATGAAAAAAATAATCTCATTAGATTATACAATAAAACAATCCCCTTTCGATTAAAAATCAAAAGGGGATTGTTTATATTTTAGACAAGTAATACTATCTATTACAAGTTGCTCTCGATAAAGTCTTGGTAAGTTTTCTTTGGAGCTACACCAACTTGTTTCGCTACAACTTCACCATTTTTAAATACCAATACTGTAGGAATGTTTCGGATACCGTATTTTGCAGCAAACTCTTGGTTTGTATCTACATCAACTTTACCTACTACAGCTTTTCCGTCGTATTCTACACTTAATTCTTCAACGATTGGGCCTAACATTTTACAAGGACCACACCATACTGCCCAGAAGTCAACAACTACTGGCTTATCTGATTTTAATACTACTTCTTCGAAAGTAGCATCTGTAATTTCTAATGCCATTATTCTACCTTTTATGTTATATCAACAAATCTAATAAATTAATTATATAATACTATTTATAAAGTATTAATTTTAACTATAGAGCAATTACAAAAACTAATTTAATTTAAAATTAACCTGCATTCTCTCCAATTCCTCTAAGAGTTCAGCTGTAATATTGACACGCATATTTCGACTGGATAGCTCTACTCTATTGACAATTCTTATTTCTTCTCTCTTTTCATCTACTACAACTTCTTCCATGGCCATTTCTTCATCTCCAAATTCCATATCTTCATCAAATGTAATGGGCATAATTGGTTTTACTTGATCAACAGGATCTAAGAAAACCTTTTCTAACTCCACTAAGTCAAAGTAAACAGGTTTGTCCCCTTCATTAAAACTAAACACCTCTTTCATATTATTGATTAGCTTCTCGTCAATCTCTTTTACGTTCAATAATATTATCAACTTCTTTGCTGATGTCGGAATAACCTCATAAAGCAATTTCATTTCCAAAAACTGCAATCTCGGCTCTCCTCTTTCACCTGTATCCTTTCTTATCCAACCTTCTTTAACTTGAGCTTTTACATGAACAAAGGTATTCTGTAATAAGAAATGTCTAAACTTTAAAAAGTCTTCATTAAAAAGTCTAAACTCACATCCCTCATCGTATCCTTCAATCGTAAACATCGCCCAATCCTTTCCTTTAGCAGATGTTCGAAATTCAACATTACTAATCATTCCACCAAAGGTTATTGTCCGACCAGCTAATTCTGTAAGATCGCGCATTTCTTCCACTCTGCTAGAGCAAAAATACTTCATCTCAAACTTAAAATCATCAAGTGGATGTCCAGATATATAAATACCTACTACTTCCTTCTCCTTTGCAAGTTTCTCCATTGTTGTCCACTCCTCACATACAGGTAAGACAGGTTCTGGTATTTCTACTTCAGCACTTTCACCAAATAAACTGAATTGTGAAGAATTATCATTCTCTTGAGATTTAGCCCCATAGCGAATTGCCTTCTCTAAGAATGGAATATTATCCATCGCATCCATATAGAAGTATTGCGCGCGATGTGTATTTTCGAAGCAATCAAAACCACCAGCTAAGGCAAGATTTTCAAAAGCTTTCTTATTAGCTGCACGCAAATCAATGCGCTTCGCTAAATCAAATATTGACTTGTAATTCCCTTTTTCGCGATTCTCAACAATGGTATTCACAGCTCCTTGTCCTACTCCTTTTATCGCTCCCATCCCAAAGCGAACTGCATACTCATCATTTACTGTAAACTTGTAATAAGATTCATTCACATCAGGTCCTAATACATGAAGTCCCATACGCTTACACTCTTCCATAAAGAAAGTAACCGATTTAATATCATTCATATTATTAGACAGTACAGCAGCCATGTACTCAGCAGGATAATGAGCCTTTAAATAAGCAGTCTGATAGGCAATCCAAGCATAACAAGTAGAGTGAGATTTGTTAAACGCGTACGAAGCAAATGCCTCCCAGTCTTTCCAAATCTTTTCTAATATTGTTGCATCATGCCCTTTCGCTGAAGCTTGTTCCACAAACTTCGGTTTCATCTTATCCAAGACATCCTTTTGCTTCTTACCCATTGCTTTACGAAGTACGTCCGCCTCACCTTTCGTAAATCCAGCAAGCTTTTGTGACAGAAGCATTACCTGCTCTTGATATACGGTAATACCATAAGTTTCTTTTAGGTATTCTTCACAAGCATCTAAATCGTAGACAATTGGTTCCTCACCATTCTTACGACTAATAAACGAAGGGATATACTCTAATGGTCCTGGTCGATATAAAGCATTCATCGCAATTAAATCGGCAAATACAGTAGGCTTCAGTTCACGCATATACTTTTGCATTCCAGGAGATTCGTACTGGAATACACCTACCGTTTCCCCACGCTGGAATAACTCATAAGTTTTTACATCGTCAATAGGGATTTCGTCAGGATTAATATCTATACCTGTTCTATGTTTTACCAACTTAACGGTGTCCTTGATAAGAGTCAATGTTTTCAACCCTAAAAAGTCCATTTTTAATAACCCTGCACTCTCTGCAACTGAGTTATCAAACTGAGTAACGTATAAATCTGAATCTTTAGCTAAAGTAACAGGAACAAACTTTGTAATATCATCTGGTGTAATAATTACACCACAAGCGTGGATTCCTGTATTTCGCATAGAACCCTCTAATATTTTAGCTTGTTGTATAGTTTCTGCAGCTAATGAGTCTTCTTGTGCTAATGTTATGAGCTCTTTTACTTTATCAAATTCTTCTGATCGAAGTACTCCCTTTATTGCACTCTCATCCTCTGTTAAAAATCGATTTAGGTTCCACTTAGAAGGCATCATACCGGGAATCAACTTCGCAATTCTATCTGCCTCAAACAATGGCAGGTCTAATACACGTGCTGTATCTCTAATTGCAGACTTAGTCGCCATCTTACCATAAGTGATAATCTGCGCCACTTGATTAGCTCCATACTTATTGATTACATATTCCATTACTCGACCACGACCTTCATCGTCAAAATCAATATCGATATCGGGCATGGATACACGATCTGGGTTAAGGAAACGCTCAAAAAGCAAATCATACTCGATAGGATCAAGATTCGTAATTCCCAAACAATAAGCTACAGCAGAACCTGCAGCAGAACCACGACCTGGCCCAACCGAAACTCCCATATCTCTTGCCGCAGCAATAAAGTCTTGTACAATTAAGAAGTAACCAGGATAGCCCGTTCTTTCAATAGTAGCTAACTCAAAGTCTAAACGCTCGCGAATTTCATCTGTAATTTCTTTATATCTTCGTTTTGCACCTTCATAAGTAAGATAACGCAAATAGTTGTTTTCACCTCTTTTCCCACTCCCATCACCCTCCAAGTCTCTTTCATCTTGAAATTCTTCCGGAATATCAAATTTTGGAAGAAGTACATCTCTATGTAAAACAAATGGCTCAACTTTATCTACAACTTCTTGAATATTATAAATAGCATCCGGAACATCTTTAAATAGTTCCTTCATCTCGTCACTTGACTTGAAATAGTATTCTTGATTTGGCAACCCATAGCGATAGCCTCTTCCTCTACCTATAGGTGTAGATTGTTTCTCACCATCTTTAACACACAATAAAATATCGTGGGCATTCGCATCCTTCTTATCTAAGTAATAAGAATTATTCGTTGCTATTAATTTGATATCGTGTTTTCTTGAAAAGTCAATAAGCACTTGATTAACTCTATTTTCATCTTCTTGCCCATGGCGCATTAACTCAATATAGAGGTCTTCACCAAATTCTTCCTTCCACCAAAGTAAAGCCTCTTCAGCCTGCTTTTCACCAATATTTAGAATCTTACCTGGCACTTCTCCATAGAGGTTACCTGTTAGGACAATCACATCTTCCTTATATTTCCTAACAACCTCTTTATCTATACGCGGCACATAATAGAAACCATCTGTATAGGCAATAGAAGCCATCTTAGCCAAATTGTGATATCCTCTTTTATTCTTTGCTAACAGTACTACTTGAAAACCATTGTCTTTTTTAGACTTATCCGTATGATCTTCACAAATAAAAAACTCACATCCTACAATCGGAGTTAAAAGAGGTACTAATGTTTCTCCTTTCTCCGCACGCTCTTTATTCTGTGCCTCTATTTTCTTATTGTGATTGTTAACCTCCATTACAAAATGAAAGGCTCCCATCATATTTCCGTGATCCGTCATAGCCACCGCAGTCAGTTCCATTTCACCTGCTTTTTTTACAAGAGAGGGAATTGAAATCGTAGATTGCAAGACGGAAAATTGTGTATGTACATGGAGATGAGCAAACTTCGCTACTTTAAACTTCTCCTTTGCTTCATCGCTAATAACCTCAGTAGGTTCACCTTGCAACTTTGACAACCTCTGACGAACTTCATCAGAAGCCTTTTTAAGATTGATGTGCTTTAAACCAGCTGGTTGAAATGGCTCTGGGTTTGCTTGTATATAGCGCTGAATATATGTATCATCACATTGCAGTTCCTCCTTAGAGAATACTCCTTTTTTTAATAACTCAAGAAAACAACGAGTAGTTGCTTCAACATCAGCAGTTGCATTATGTGCTTCTCCAAATGGAACACCAAACAAATAAGTATGTAGCTCAGTTAAAGTAGGCAATTTATAACGACCCCCTCTACCTCCGGGTATCTTAAGTAACTCAGCTGTAACTTCGGTACAAGTATCAAGCACAGGCAACTCACTCATAATAGATGTCACCCCCATACGATAGAACTCACACCCCATTATATTAAGGTCAAAGGCTAAGTTCTGTCCTACAATAAATTTTGTTTTTGATAATGCAATATTAAATTTAGCTAACACTTCGGCAAGAGAAATACCCTGCTCCTCTGCTAATTCGGTAGAAATACCATGGATGCGCTCTGAATCGTAAGGAATATTAAATCCTTCAGGTCTAACAAGGTAATCCTGATGTTCAATTAAATTTCCCATTTCATCGTGTAATTGCCAAGCAATCTGTACACAACGTGGCCAGTTGTCTGTATCTGTAATAGGGGCAGACCAACTCTTTGGGAGTCCTGTTGTTTCAGTATCAAAAATTAAATACATAGCTGATTATAAGAAGTTTACCTTATTTTACTTAGATTTCTCAAGAAAAACAAAGGTATAAAAAAAGACTGCGTTTCGGAAAAACACAGTCTCAAAAGAATTGTAATCATTACCTATCGAGGTAATTCTAAAGGTATTCTAAAGAATACTCCTTCTTGAAATATTTTAGTATTTTGCAGAGCAGCATGCTCCTCTTTCTGTTTTTCTGTGAAGTTCTTTTGTTGTGTTTCGTCAAGATCTTCTTTGATAAGATTAGCGAAGAAAGTTCCACTAATTGTCCCTGGTATTTGATCAGCTTCAGGAGCAAAATACACTTCCCCCATCTCTACTTCATTCTTATTCTTATCAATACCTCTTGTAACATATAAAGCGAACGTTTCATCTAATGAACTTTTACTTTTAACTCGATAATAAGCATATGCATCATCTTTCGTACTTTCTCTATTGTCAAATTGAATATTAGCTTGTTTACCGCCATTTTCAACTTTGCGATATTCCTCAAGTTTGATTGTTTTACCAAACAAACTTGGACTATAAGGTACTTTCATTACATAAGAGGTACTATCAGTTTCGCCCATAATATACAGTACATTCTCATTAGCTATATAAGCAGTCATGCGCTCTGGCTTCCACTTCTCATATTTTACTGCCTCTTTATACTCCTCATTATTTGTATAAGCTTGTAACCCAGGATCACTGTTCTTAGTGTCATTTTCACAAGCAATACAAGCAGCAATAACCAATAGTAGACCTAATATCTTTTTCATAGTAAATAATTATCTTCTATAATAACTTCAAATACAAAAATATAGTATTTAATAGCAGAAAAAAACTTTCTCAAAGATAAAAGTTGCTAAAAAAGTGCGAATCTATCCTTTATCTAAGGTTAATAAGACATCTCGTTATCAATCAATAGCTTATAATAAATATTTTTTTCAATAAAATAAATGTATTAAAGTCAAAAAAGCATATCTTTGCACTCAATTTTTAACCGAGGTCGGGTACCTCAAACAAATAAATTAATTATGTCTGTAAAAATTAGATTACAAAGACACGGTAAAAAAGGAAAACCTTTTTACTGGGTAGTAGCTGCTGATGCACGCTCAAAAAGAGATGGTAAATACTTAGAAAAAATCGGTACTTACAATCCAACAACTAACCCTGCAACTGTAGAGATTAATGTTGATCTTGCTGTTAAATGGTTATTCAATGGTGCTCAACCAACAGATACTGCTAGAACTTTACTTTCTTACAAAGGAGTAATGTTAAAACACCACTTACAAGGTGGAGTTAACAAAGGAGCTTTAACTCAAGAGCAAGCTGACGCGAAATTCGCTGCTTGGTTAGAAGAAAAAGCTGCTAAAATCAACGCTAAGAAAGATGGTTTATCATCAAACAAAGCTGCTGATAAAGCTGCAAGATTAGCTGCTGAGAAAGAAGTAAGTACTAAACGTGCTGCTGCTGCTCAAGAAGCTAAAGCTGCTGCTGAGGCTGCTCCTGCTGAAGCTGCTGAGGCTGCTCCTGCTGAAGCTGCTGAAGCAACTGAAGAAAGCAACGAAGAAACTCAAGCATAATTCTCAAGCGATATGCGTAAAAAGGATTGTTTCTATTTAGGCAAAATCGCAAAGAAATTTAGCTTTAAAGGGGAGGTGCTTATTTATTTAGACACCGATGAACCTGAGTTATACGAAAACTTGGAATCAGTGTTCGTCGACTTCGACGGACAACTGGTTCCTTTTTTTATGGAACAAGCTTCATTACACAAAAGCGATTTTTTAAGAGTTAAATTCGAGGAGTCTAACTCTGAAGAAGATGCTGACCGATTAGTCGGATCAGAGATATACCTACCACTAACGATGCTTCCTAAACTTGAAGGAAACAAGTTCTACTACCACGAGATCACTGGTTTTGACGTAATAGATACTAACGAAGGTGAAATAGGTCAACTAAAAAGAGTAAACGATAGTAATTATCAACCTCTATTCGAGATAGACTTTAACGGAACCGAAATATTAGTTCCGATGATAGACGAACTTATCCATAAAGTAGATCGTGAGAATAAGAAGTTATATCTTAATGTACCTGTTGGGTTATTAGATATTTACTTAGGTAGATAATACATCACATCATACAGCCTCGAGACACTTGTTTCGAGGTTTTTTGTTTTTTATAATACTTCCAGAATTTCGTAGCTTTACTATCCATTTAAACTAAATACAATGGTACAAATAAAGAATCTACTTAGTCAAATAAGTATTATTGATAGGAAAAATACAGAGACTTTAGCCACTACAGGTGGGCTGTTTAATATGTTTGCCATTTGCGGTGTCAATCACTACGAAAATACGCACTCTGCAATTATAGCAGAACTTTTGAATCCAAAAGGAAGTCATGGACTAAAACACAAACTATTAGATACCTTCATTAAATCATTAGATCCTTACTTTAGTATTCCTAATTTCAATTCTGAGACAGCTAAAGTACATAGAGAATACTCTACACCCCAAGGACGTATTGATATATTTATTGAAGATAACAATAATAATGCAATAATAATAGAGAATAAGATACATGCAGAAGATCAAGATAGACAATTAATCAGGTATGACACTTATGCAAAAGACACTAAACAAAATTACCAAATACTTTACCTTAGTCTCTATGGTGAAGATGCTTCTGAACAAAGTAGTGCAGGAGTAACCTATCTTCCTATCGCTCATGGTAAAGAAATCATAGATTGGTTAGAACAGTGTGTAACTATTGCATCTCGTTTCCCAATAGTAAGAGAGACTATTATTCAATACATAAATCACTTAAAACAACTAACAGGACAAGATATGGATTCCAAAAATAAAGAAGAAATAGTAGCAGTATTATCAAAAATAGAGAATCTTAAAGCTGCGCAAGCTATAGCTCAAAACTATGCCGCAACTTTTGATTATTTGGCTGAAAAATACGTAAACCCATTAATGGAAGAATTTGCTAAAGAAAATGGATTGGAGTATGTTTATGAAGAAAGCAAAGAAGAGTATATACGATTCTATTTTACAAATACAGAATGGAAAGGCAAATTTTGGATTGGTTTTACATTTGAAAGTAAAAAATATTATTATGGAATTGCTAATAACCCAAAAACACATTTAATGTCAATAGAAAACAGAGCTATAATACATAAAAAATTAGAAGAGTCTAATGTAACAAACCGTAAAACTAGTGAATGGTGGCCTTTTTATGCTTATAACGAAAATCTTACTCTAGAAAATTGGCAAACAAACATTATAGAATCTACTACTTTTGTAGAAGACTGTAAGACTAAAATATTAACACTTCTTAGAGCAATAGGGGATATAGAAATATAATGTATACCCCACAGCACTTGTTTCGAGGTTTTTTGTTTTTATATTTGTCGATTATGGTAGCACTACATCACTTGGGTAATCGCATCTGCATCATTGGGCTTAGCTCCTCTGGCAAGTCTACTCTAGCACAAGCCTTAGGCAATAAACTGAATCTAAATATCCTGCATTTAGATCAGATAGCACATATCCCTAATACAGACTGGATACCTCGTGACAAAGCACTTATGACAGCTGATCATCAGACATTCTTAAGCGATCATACAGACTGGGTGATAGAAGGCAACTATAGCTTCTTAATGCCTGAGCGGTTTAAAGAGGCTACGTGCATTATCTGGCTAGACTTCTCTCCTATCGGAGCATTGTATAGATACATAAAACGCAGTATCACGCATAGAGATACTCGCCCTGGCAACTTAGACGGTGCCGAGAGCCAATTCAGTATGAAGATGGTTAAGTATATCTTATTCGAAGCTCCTAAAAAAAGCCCTAAGTATGTAGAACTAATTAATAATAGCACTGCTACCTTCATTCATATCAGAAGTTTTAAAGAACTAATGAAGTGGTATAAAGTGTGGGGATTATCCTAATCCCCTCGCCCTTTGCATTTACTCCAAATTATATCTTTTTCAGAGGCCTTATCATCAATTCAACTAAAGAAAAACATTATATGTTCTCTAAATCTAACTCTAATATTCAGTATTCATCTATTAAACTACAATCAATGTTTAGTCGTTTTAAGTTGATTACTGTCTACAAAAATAAAGAGCTATAATTAACATACCTAACAAACTAATGGATGCGTACATAAAGTCATAACCCATAAAAAAACCTCAAATCAGTTGATTTGAGGTTTTTTATAAAGAAATTCTAACTTAATCAAAATCTATTTGTAGTGACTTAAGTATAGTTTTCTCAGCATCTGCATAATACAATAATACAATATAATCTTTTTCATCTGTCGTAAGTAATGGATGTTTCACATTAGAAGAGTATGCATTTACAATAGCATTACCATTTCCTCCACCTGACCAATGAATATCCTTTATTAAATCACCTTTAGAATCATAAAACTGATATCCATTTACAAAATATATATCAGGAGAGTTATTCTCCATTACTAATTTGAGCTCCACCTGTCCATTGTTATTATTAACTTTACTTGTACTTGATTGTGTTACTCTAAATAATTCTGCAAAAGGTGCCGATTGTACATTTATTTTTTGTTCAAAATTAGTATAATAAGGGTGTCTAATTGTAAGTACTGCTGTACCTTTTTCAGTAGGCCTTGTTATAACACCATTTGAAGTAATTCTAATATTTGGATTATCTGAAGTCCAAATAAAATCACCTTTAGGTCCTAATGGTGCCACAATAGTTTTATTAGAAAACTCATATGTATTAGCTACTTCATCTGTAGGCAAGCCTAATACAGCATACTGTGATACAACTTTGAAAGAAATATCACTTGGAGAATCAACCTTTATCTCACCCACTTTTTTTCGACTACCATTACTAATTTTTGTATATACATCAATTATATCACTCTCATAACTAATATGTTCTATACTAATCTCTGTTTTTTTGTAATTAGCAAACTGAGCAAATGATAATTTTTTCTGTGAAACAAACTCTAAAGATGAAGGATCCGCATCCTTAGGTTCTATATCATAAGTAAATCTTTCTATAGCACTTTTATATAATTGTACAGGATTCTGCTTTAAAGAGAATTTCGATATTTCTCTCATTTTTACATTCACTTGTATTGAAGCAGTTAATTTAGCATCTTCACTTGTTGTTACTGTTACTATAAAGGATGTATCTACTTTAATATTATCTAATTTTGATACAATACCTTTTACAACAGATAAACCAGTTGGTGAACTTTTCCAAACTAATTTATTTACATCGAGATTCTCTGTTATCAACACTTCATTTAAATCATAAGTTTCATCCCCTGTTATATCTATTACTTCTTTTGTAAATTCAAGTTTATTTTTTACAACATTAACCTTTAAATTACCCTCTATCTTCCCATCAGCTGTTTGAGCAATTACAATAAGTGAACCTACTTTTAAAGCAGTCATCTTCATTTTGCTAATACTTACATAAGTATCATTGTACTTCCACTTAATAGTTTCGACATCGATATTCTTTAGTTCAACAAGGTCGTTCAAATCAACAGAAGCATCTACTGCCATATCAATAGATTCTTCTTTAAACGTAATCTTTCTTTCTATGACTTTTACTTTTAAAATAGAAGTATTATTCGTGTTTTTAATTGTAGCATTAATCAATACCTCTCCTTCTTTTAATGCTATAAGCTTTGTTCCTTCTATTCTAACATTTTCAGAATTATCAGCTTTCAACTCTATCTGATCCCATTCAACATTAATCAATGAGACAATTGGCATTAAATCTAACTCTTCTAGAGTCCCTAATACAATCTCATCTTGTGCAAAAACAATCTTTTGTTCAGCTACAACAATCTTCATGGTAGCATTTACCTTAGATTTCTTAGATTGTGCTCTTATAATAGTTTCCCCTGTTTTATGTCCAACAAGGTTAGTACCATCTACAAAGCTTGCTACTTCAGGATTATCAGAAGTAAAATTTATTTCTTCAAAAGAAATATTCTTAACCCGTAAATTTTTTAATATATCATACTCTTCATTAGGTAAAATGGTATGTGTAAGCACATCAAACGTAATTTCTTCCACAACTGGCTTTGGTACTTCACCTCCATCAGTAATATTATTACCTCCATCATCGCTACTAGAGCAAGAGAACATGAATAGAGACAAAATAAACACTAATAAAATTCTTAATTTCATAATCACTTAAATTAATTTTAATACAAAATTAAAAAATATTTTACAATAATTTCATAAATATTAACAATAAAACAAACCATAAAATACTAAATACGCAATAACAAATGTGGTACTTCATACGTTTATGATAAGCCTACCATACTTAAAGAGATATACTTTCCTTATTAGGTCACTAAACCTCCTTTTTGTACTTTTGCAAAAAGACTAAGCAAGATGTTTCAATTTAAACAGTTTACGATACAGCAGGATAAATGTGCGATGAAGGTAGGTACGGATGGAGTACTATTAGGAGCATGGACACCGATAGACAATAATCCTTATAAGGTGTTAGACATAGGATCAGGCACAGGACTGTTAGCCTTAATGATGGCACAGCGCACAGGTGCAGAGCAGATAGATGGAGTAGAAATAGATGAAAACGCACATGAGCAAGCTGTAGAGAACTTTGAGAACAGCCCTTGGGGTGATAGACTATTCTGCTATCATGCCGACTTAGAGACCTTCGCTAATGAGATGGAAGAAGAATATGATCTAATTATCTCTAATCCTCCTTTCTATAGTGAAGATTATCACACGAATGATAAGCAGAGAGATACTGCTCGTTTTCAGGATGCGATGCCTTTTGATTTATTAATTGAGGCAGTAGAATATTTCTTGTCTGAGAAAGGGGTGTTTAGTGTAATTATTCCAGCCAAAGAAGAAGAGACACTGATGCGATTAGCAGCCGAGTTTGGTATCTATCCATTCAAGGTAACTCGCGTTCGAGGGAACGAACAAGCTGAAATCAAACGTAGCTTAATAGCTTTTTCACGTCAATTAGTAGAGAAAATCCCCTTAGATGAGCTAACTATCGAAGTAGAGAGACATCAATACACCCCAGCATTTGAGGCACTTGTGAAAGATTTTTATCTAAAATTATAAAAAAAGTTAAAATTATTTTGTTTATTCCGAAATAATTTAATGATATTTGTACCAACGAAAACAAAGAAGAAAAAATGAATACAGTTTATACAATGATGATGACAATGATGATGTGGAGAAATCCGCAGGGCTTGTTATTTGCATAAACTTAAATTCTAAATAACATATATAAAGCCCTTGCGATAGCGAGGGCTTTTTTTTTACACTAAACCAAACAGTATATAATTAGATAAATATAAATACCATGATTTTCAATACTAACACAATGATGATGGCAATGATGATGATGATGAACATGATGATGTTCACGACGCCCTATTGCCTAAAGTCAACGAGTTAGTTATAATCTAAACAAAGAGATTAAAATACTTGAAGTCCTTTTGGCAATGCCGAAAGGACTTTTTTTATGCCCTTTACTCAGTAGGGTTAAGTACTGAGAAAATAAAAAACAAGTAACTAAAACATTAAAAAATATAACCATGAGCAATCTAAATTTTTCAACACAAGCATTACACGCAGGACACAATGTACAATCTACAGCAGGAACAAGAGCTGTGCCTATCTATCAGACATCATCGTATGTATTCGAAAATGCTGATCATGCAGCAGGAGCTTTTAACCTGTCTATCCCAGCGTACATCTATACAAGATTAAACAACCCTACTAACGATATCTTAGAACAACGCTTAGCTGCACTTGAGGGAGGTATCGGAGCAGTGGTAACAGCATCAGGAGCATCTGCTATCTCTACAACGTTCTTAACATTATTAAAAGCAGGAGACCACATCGTATCCTCTAATAGCTTATACGGAGGGACTTATAACTTATTTAATGTTACTCTTCCAAGATTTGGTATCAACACCACTTTCGTAGATCCATCTAATGTAGAGAACTTCAGAACAAATATTCAAGAGAACACAAAAGCAATATTCGTAGAGAGTTTAGGTAATCCTAAGTTAGACATCATTAACCTAAAAGCAGTTGCTAAGATCGCACAAGAGTTTAAGATACCTTTCATCGTAGATAACACTGTTGCCTCTCCTGCTCTACTTAACCCGATCGAATATGGAGCTAATATCGTAGTACACTCACTGACTAAATATATAACCGGGAACGGTACTTCATTAGGTGGAGCGATTATCGATGCAGGGACATTTGATTGGTCAAGTGGTAGATTCCCTGAGTTCACAGAACCATCACCAGGATACCACGGACTAATATATCATCAAGCATTAGGTAATGCGGCTTTCATCGCTAAGATAAGAGTAGAAGGATTAAGAGATTTAGGTGCAGCACTTAGCCCATTCAATGCTTTCCAAATCATCCAAGGATTAGAGACATTGCCTATCCGTATCCAAAAGCACAGTGAGAATGCTCTTGCATTAGCAGAGTGGTTAGAGAAACAAGATGCTGTAGCATGGGTAAACTATCCAGGTCTGAAATCAAGCCCTTACCACGACTTAGCAAAAGAGTACTTACCTAAAGGACAAAGTGGAGTGGTAACATTCGGATTGAAAAAAGGATTTGAAGCAGCGAAGACAGTAGCGAACGAGACAAAACTATTCTCACTACTTGCCAACATCGGAGATACCAAGTCATTAATCATCCACCCTGCTTCTACTACACACCAACAGTTAAGTGTGGCTGAACAAAAAGCAACAGGAGTAGCACCTGACTTAATCAGACTATCAGTAGGAATAGAAAACATTGAAGATTTAAAAGCTGATTTAGCTAACGTATTTAAAACATTATAAGATGAGTACCCAAACAGATATACTAAAACACATTCCGATAGACCCACACACAGGAGCCATCGCAGTACCGATCTATCAGACAACGACATTCGCTCAAGAAGCACCAGGAGTAAACAAAGGATTTGACTACACACGTACCAACAATCCTACTCGTCAAGCCCTTGAAGAATTAGTTGCCTCTTTAGAAAACGGTGCAAAGGGGTTTGCCTTTGGGAGTGGACTGGCAGCTATAGATGCTGTATTTAAAACACTGAGTCAAGGAGATGAAGTAATAGCAGTAGCCAATATCTACGGTGGTACATACAGACTGTTGAATGAGGTATATGCAAAGTTTGGGATCAAAACTCATTATGTAGATACAACAGTAGCAGCTAATGTAGAGAAAGCAATCAATGACAAAACCAAGTTGATATGGATAGAAAGTCCTACTAACCCTACACTGCGTATATCAGATATACAAGCTATAGCAGACATTGCTAAGAAACACAAGGTTTGGTTATGCGTAGATAACACTTTCGCTACCCCAATAGCTCAAAAACCTTTAGACTTAGGAGCTGATATAGTTGTTCACAGTGCGACTAAGTACATAGCAGGACACTCAGATGTAGTAGCGGGATTGGTCATCACGAAGACAGAAGAGTTAGGCAAGATCATTAAGTTTCACCAAAACTCTACAGGAGCTATACTAAGTCCTTTCGATAGCTTTTTAACCATCAGAGGCATTGAAACACTCTTGCTCAGATACAAAGGATATTCAGAGAATGCCCTAAAGATAGCAGAGTACCTCAGCACACATCCGAAGATAAACAAGATATACTATCCAGGATTAAAAAGTCATGAAGGACATGAACTTGCTAAGAAGCAACAAAAGTATTTCGGAGGAGTCATCAGCTTTGATCTAAAGAACAACAGCAAAGAGGCAGCTCTTAAGATTATACAAAGTCTAAAACTCTTTACACTGACTGAGGGATTAGGAGGAATAAAGAGCTTGAGCAACTATCCTTTTGAGATGTCTCATGGCTCAGTACCTAAAGAGACTAAAGTACAAGCAGGGATAACAGAAAGTCTAATACGATTATCCATAGGATTAGAAGAAACAGAGGATTTAATAGAAGATATCAAACAGGCATTAGCACAATAAATAACAACTGAATACCATGAGTCGCTTACAAGAAATAACAATCACTAATCATACACTACCAAACGGAAGTACACATACTTTTCACTTCACCTATCAGGTGGTGGGACAGCCTTTACACAGTGCTCCAATTGTATTGGTCAACCACGCTTTGACAGGAAATAGTCAAGTAGCAGGCGATGACGGATGGTGGAATAGCTTAGTGGGTTATGACAAAGTAATCGACCTCAACCGATACACAGTCCTTGCCTTTGACATACCTGGTAATGGTTTTAACCAACAGGAGGCTCACCTCATCCAAGATTATAAAGCACTAACGACTAAAGTAATTGCAGAAGTATTTTGGAAAGCGTTAGACCGATTACAGATCAATAGACTATACGCTGTTATCGGAGGAAGTTTAGGAGGAAGTATTGCATGGGAATTAGCATTTTTAAGACCAAAAGCGATAGACCACTTAATCCCCATAGCGACAAGCTGTAAAGCATCTGATTGGTTAATAGGAAATGCTTTAGTACAAGACAGTATTCTGAACAACTCTTCTCAACCGATAGAAGACGCCCGTATGCATGCTATGTTACTCTACCGCACTCCTGCATCGCTCCAGCAGAAGTTCGCTAACGGATATAAAGAAAGCGAAAACCAATATGCGATAGAGAGCTGGCTTAAATATCACGGACAGGCTTTAGAAAGTCGCTTTAAACTCCAAGCCTATAAATTGATGAATCACCTTCTGAAAACTATAGGCCAAGAGCAAACACAAGACAGTTTAAAAACTTTTGCTCAACAAACCAGTGCACACATACACTGTATAGCAGTAGATACAGATTATATGTTCACCAAAGAAGAGCAAGAGCAAACAGTAGAATTACTAAAAGACTGTTGCAAACACATTACATACCAAGAGATTCAATCCATACACGGCCACGATGCCTTTTTGATTGAATACGAACAATTAAACAATTTATTAAAACCATTATATTAAAATCAGCACATTATGAAAGTATTAAAGTTTGGAGGGAAATCCCTTGCATCAGGACAAGCTTTTGACAACGTTATAAACATTATCAAAACAAAAGTAAACGAAGGACCTATCGCTATTGTGGTTTCTGCCATAGGAGACACTACAGATACCCTTGAACATATATTAGACTTAGCAAAGACTAAACAAGATTATACAACTGCCTTTGAAGCTTTTAAGAACAGACCTTACCACCAAGAAGCAGATATAGATACAGAAATAGGAGTATTGAGCAAATTATACGAAGGAGTATCTCTAATCGAAGACTACGGGCTAAAGATTAAAGACCAAGTATTAGCACAAGGAGAATTAATATCAAGTAAGATATTAGCTGCTCAATTAAATGCAAAAGGGATAAGAGCTACTTCTGTAGATAGCCGTCAATTCTTTATCACAGATAACAACTTCGGTAGTGCACAAGCTATAGATGAGCTATCAAAAGAAAAGACTAAAGCTTTCTTTGATCAATTAGACAAAGACACTATCGCTATCGTTACAGGATTCATAGGAGCTACCGAAAAAGGAGAAACGACTACTCTTGGACGCAATGGTAGTAACTACTCTGCAGCACTATTGGCTAATTTTATCCAAGCAGATGAATTGCAAAATTATACTCATGTAGATGGTATTTATACTGCTAACCCTGATTGGGTTAAGAATGCACAGAAGATAGAAGAACTTCACTTCGATGAAGCAAATGAGTTGGCAAACTTCGGAGCATCTATTCTACACGCCAAAACAATATTGCCTTTGGTAGAGAATAACATTCCACTGCGTATCTTAAATACATTGAACCCTAATAGCAAAGGAACATTAATCTCTAATAGACAAACAGTAAAGGGAATCAAGTCTTTATCTGTACAGTCTAACACAGCCTTAATCCAATTCGAAGGACGTGGACTATTAGGGATCGTTGGAGTTGACGCACGTGTATTTACAGCATTGGCTAACGAAGGAATAAGCGTTGGGGTAATTTCACAAGGTTCTTCAGAGCGTGGTTTAGGATTTATCGTGGAAGAAAAAGACGCAGATAAAGCAAAGGATGCCTTAAACCGCGAATTCTCTAATGACTTCTATACACGTGATGTGAATAGCATTTCTATTATCCGTGATATAGCAGTTATCTCAATCATCGGACAAGACCTAAGCACATTTGACAAGCCTTATGCTGCATTAGTAAAGAATAAGATCGTTCCTATCCTATTCAACAATACAGTGACAGGAAAGAACGTGAGTTTAGTAGTACGCAAAGAAGAAGCGAAGAAAGCGCTAAATGTGATCCACGGACAAATATTTGGTATCGCTAAGAAAATCAATATCGCTGTATTCGGTCATGGTTTAGTTGGAGGTACTTTAATTGATCAAATCTTACACTCTGCTCAATCTATCGAAGACAAAAAGAATATTGCCCTTAACATCTTCGCCATCGGTAACTCTAAAAAAGTATTGCTAAACGATGGGGGGATTAACTGCAACTGGAGAGAAGATTTAAAAGATAAAAGTGTTGCCTATAATATCCAAGAGGTCATCGACTATGCGAATGCTAACCACTTAGAAAACTTAATCGCAATAGATAATACAGCATCAGGAGAATTTATCAAAAATTATATCCCATTAGTAGAGAATGGCTTTGATTTAATCTCATCAAACAAGATTGCCAACACTATATCGTATAGTTTCTACAGAGAGTTACGCCAGACATTAAAGGCAAACCACAAAGAGTATCTATACGAGACAAACGTAGGTGCAGGATTACCATTGATTGATACAATCAAGCTACTTCACTTATCAGGAGAGAATATCACGAAGATAAAAGGAGTATTCTCAGGAAGTTTAAGTTACATCTTCAACAACTACTCTATCCAAGACAGACCATTTAGTGAAGTGCTGAAAGAAGCAATCGACAAAGGATATACAGAACCAGATCCACGTGAAGACTTATCAGGTAATGATGTAGGACGTAAGCTGTTAATCTTAGCGAGAGAGTTAGACTTACAAAACGAGTTCGAAGAGATAAACATTCAGAACTTAATTCCAACAGACTTACAAGCTGTGGATACTCCAACGTTCTTAAACAGTTTAGAGAAGTTAAACCCTTATTTCGACAAGATAAAACAAGGCTTAGCACCAGATACAGTACTTCGCTATGTAGGAGAGCTATCAGGCGATCTACAAAAAGACAAAGGAGTATTAGAAACGAAGTTAATCGAAGTACCAACAAGTTCTGCTTTAGGACAATTAAAAGGTTCAGACAGTATATTCGAGATATACACTGAGAGCTATGGCGACAACCCTATCATTATCCAAGGAGCTGGAGCTGGAGCATCTGTAACTGCCAGAGGAGTATTTGGAGATATTTTAAGATTAGCTGATAAATAAATTGGTTAACAGTGGACAGTTTACAGTTAACGAACTAACCAACGTAACTGTAAAAGTGACACAGAATCTTGTGTCAAACACTGTTAACTGTAAACCGTTAACCATAAGCTGTAAATCAACATAGTGTCCCACTTTATGCTACCATTTAATACTAAAATAATCATATGAGACCATAATAGTCAAGTATTTAAAGAGGCTTTGATTAAGCAACTACTTTTGATTTACAAGTGAATACCAAAAACTAACCACTGTTAACTGTAAACCGTTAACCGTAAACTAAAAAAAAAGATGAGTACAATTAACAATGAAGAAGGCTGTTGTTTTGAGACACAAGCCATAAGAACACAGACAGAGCGCTCCCAATACAATGAGCACTCTACACCACTATACCTAACCTCAAGCTTTGTCTTTGACGATGCTGAAAATATGCGTGCCGTATTCGCAGAAGAAGTTGAACAATATTCTTACTCACGTTTTACTAACCCTAATCAAACTGAGTTGGTAGAAAAGATCAGGCTATTCGAGAAAGCAGAAGCAGGTTATGCCTTTGCCACAGGTATGGCGGCTGTGTACTGCAGCTTGTTCCCATTATTAAAAACAGGTGATCACATTGTTTCTTGTTCTAACATCTTTGGTTCTACGAGAAGTTTATTCAGTAATATGTTTCCAGAATGGGGAGTTGAGACGAGTTACTTCGACCTAAACCAAGTTTACGATGTAGAGCAATTGATTCGACCTAACACGAAGATTCTCTTTGCAGAAAGCCCTACTAACCCAGGAGTGGATGTATTAGACTTAGCTTTTTTAGGAGAGATTGCAAAGAAACACAACTTGATCTTTATTGTAGACAACACTTTTGCCACTCCTTACTTGCAGAACCCGATTCCATTAGGTGCACATATAGTCATACACTCGGCAACTAAGTTAATAGACGGACAAGGAAGAGCTTGTGGAGGTGTGACTGTTGGCTATCAAGAGTATATTCAGAAAATATATGTCTTCGCTCGTACCATTGGCTCAAGCATTTCACCATTTAATGCATGGGTCTTGTCTAAAAGTTTAGAAACATTAGCTGTACGAGTAGATAGACATTGTGAGAATGCCTTGACTATAGCAGAGTATTTAGAAAGACATCCAGCAGTGGAGTTTATCAAGTATCCGTTCTTACCAAGTCATCCACAATATGAAATAGCAAAAAAACAAATGAAACAAGGAGGGAACATCATCGCCTTTGGGATTAAAGGAGGACTGGATGCTGGTAAAGCATTCTTAAATGCTTTACAATTATGTAGCCGCTCTGCTAATCTTGGAGATAGTAGAACGATCGTTACCCACCCTGCTTCTACCACACATAGTAAAGTTCCTGCAGAAGAAAAAATAGCCACAGGTATTACAGACAACCTGATACGTCTATCTGTTGGCTTAGAGAATACAAAAGATATTATCCGTGACTTAGAACAAGCATTATCTACTGCAATTAAATAATGCCTTTCAAGACACTTCAAAAAAACATTGATTAAAAGAGAAAATTATGTCAACAACACGAATACATACTGATATCAGAAGCCTATTAAAAGAACGCACCTTAGTACTCGATGGAGCAATGGGTACAATGCTTCAGGCTTACCGATTCTCAGAAGAAGATTTCAGAGGGGAGCGCTTTGCTGATTTTGCTCACCCCCTGAAGGGAAATAATGACTTGTTGTCTATTACTCAACCTGAAGCTGTTAAAGAAGTACACAGACAATATCTTTTGGCAGGAGCTGATATCTTATCTACAAACACTTTTTCAGGGACTACTATTGCGATGGCAGATTACCACCTGGAAGATATAGTATACGAACTAAACTACCAATCGGCTAAGATAGCCCGAGAAGTAGCAGACGAAGTAGAAGCTTTAGATCCTGACAGACCTCGCTATGTAGCAGGTGCTATCGGACCGACGAATAAAACAGCGAGTTTATCTCCTGATGTTAATAACCCAGGATATCGTGCCATTACTTTTGAAGAGCTGAGAGTAGCTTATAAGCAACAGGCTGAAGCCCTATTAGATGGAGGATGTGACTTACTATTAGTAGAAACCATATTTGACACGCTAAATGCTAAAGCAGCTTTATTTGCTATAGACGAGATACAGGCAGAACGAGGTATTGATATTCCAATCATGATTTCGGGTACGATAACTGATGCTTCAGGACGTACTTTATCAGGACAGACTGTTGAAGCTTTTCTAATTTCTATAGCACATATTCCTTTGTTGAGTATAGGGTTTAACTGTGCTTTAGGAGCGGAGCAATTAGAACCGTATGTAAAGCAATTAAGTCAACATGCTGCTGTGAATATCTCAGCTCACCCGAATGCTGGTTTGCCAAATGCCTTTGGAGAATATGATCAAACACCAACAGAGATGAAGGAACTAATCGACAGTTTCTTAAGTCAAAACTTAGTGCAAATCATCGGAGGGTGCTGTGGTACAACTCCAGAACATATTAAGCTAATTGCTCAGGCGGTAGCAGAACACAGTAAGGACAGAAAACCAAAAGAAAACAACCTAAAACCAGTACTTGCCCTATCGGGATTAGAACCTTTATATGTGACTGCAGAAGCGAACTTCATCAACGTAGGAGAACGCACCAATGTTACAGGATCACGTAAGTTTCTTCGCTTGATCAAAGAAGAGAAATTTGACGAAGCCTTAGCTGTAGCAAGAGAACAAGTAGAGGGAGGTGCTCAGATTATTGACATCAATATGGATGAAGGATTGTTAGACGGTGTGCATTGCATGACTAACTTCCTTAACCTCATCGCTTCTGAACCAGATATTGCGAAAGTTCCTATCATGATTGATAGTTCTAAATGGGAGATTATCGAAGCAGGACTACGCGTAGTACAAGGTAAAGCGATTGTGAACTCGATCAGTCTAAAAGAGGGAGAAGAGTTATTTATCGAACACGCTAAATTAATTAAACGCTACGGAGCTGCCTCTGTAGTAATGGCATTCGACGAAAAAGGACAGGCAGACTCCTTAGAAAGACGTATAGAGATCTGCCAACGTTCTTATGATATATTAGTCAACCAAGTGAACTTCGCACCTCAGGACATCATCTTTGACCCTAACATATTTCCTGTAGCGACAGGAATGGAAGAGCACAACAACAATGCTTTGGACTTCTTTAATGCTACCAAATGGATCAGAGAGAACCTTCCTTATGCCAACGTAAGTGGTGGTGTAAGTAATGTTTCTTTCTCTTTCAGAGGAAACAACAAGGTAAGAGAAGCAATGCATGCTGCCTTCTTATACCATGCGATACAGCACGGTATGAACATGGGTATAGTGAATCCTGAGATGTTAGAAGTTTACGATGAGGTAGACAAGGATTTAATGGAACACGTAGAAGACGTGTTGCTAAATAGACGAGCTGATGCGACTGAACGCCTACTCGACTTTGCCGAAAGTATTAAAAATGAAAGTGCTATTCAATCAACCGAAGTTAAAGTAGAAGAATGGCGTTCAGGTAGTATCCAAGACCGACTAACACATGCCTTAGTCAAAGGAATCGAAACATATATAGAACAAGATACAGAAGAAGCTCGCCTTAGTGTACCTCAACCGATTCAAGTGATTGAACAATATCTAATGAATGGAATGAATGTAGTCGGAGACCTTTTCGGAGCAGGCAAAATGTTCTTACCACAGGTAGTAAAGTCTGCACGTGTGATGAAGAAAGCGGTCGCCTATCTACTTCCTTTTATAGAAGAAAGTAAAAAACAGAACGCAGAAGCCTCTGTAGGTAATGCAGGTAAGATACTTATGGCTACTGTGAGAGGAGATGTACATGACATCGGTAAGAATATCGTAGCAGTGGTATTGGCTTGCAATAACTATGAGATCATTGACCTTGGGGTAATGGTCCCTCCTGAGAAGATTATTGAAACAGCGATAAAAGAGCAAGTGGATATTATCGGACTAAGTGGATTAATCACTCCATCCTTAGATGAGATGGTACACTTGGCTAAAGAGCTTGACAAGGCCAATAGCAATATTCCAATCATGATTGGTGGAGCAACTACTTCTCGTGTTCATACAGCTGTGAAGATTGCACCAGAATACAAGAATTGCGTTGTACATGTACACGATGCCTCACGTTCAGTGACCATAGCCAATCAGTTGTTACAAAAAGAAGTTGAAGCAAGCTTTAAAGAAAACATCAAAGCAGAATACGATCAGCTTAGACGCGATTACTTAGGTAGAGCAAGAGACAAAAGCTATATCACAATCGAACAAGCAAGAGCAAACAAAGTCAAGATAGAATGGGATGCTAAAGACATTGTCAAACCCAACTTCATCGGTACGAAGACTGTAACAGTAGAGCTGGACGAGTTATTGCCATTTATAGATTGGGCACCGTTCTTTCGTTCTTGGCAGTTGTTCGGCAAGTTTCCTGAGATCTTGACAGATGAGATAGTAGGACAGACAGCAACACAAGTATATGACGATGCTTTAGTAATGTTAGACAAAATCATCACTGAACGTTGGTTCGAAGCACGAGGTGTATTGGGCATTTTTCCTGCAAATCAAGTTAATGATGACGACATCGAAGTGTACAATGAACAAGGAGAAACATTAGACAAGTTATTAACGCTACGTCAACAATCGCTGAAGAACATCAAGGCTCCGAATATTGCCTTAGCCGACTTCGTTGCTCCAAAAGAAAGTGGATTAGAGGACTACATTGGTTTATTCGCAGTCTCAACAGGTTTTGGAGTAGATGAAATAGCCAAACAATATGAAGATGACCTTGATGACTATAACGCTATTATGGTCAAAGCATTAGCAGACCGTTTAGTAGAAGCCTTTGCAGAATACCTTCACCACGCAGTGCGTAAAGAAATTTGGGGATATGCTTCTGCAGAACGCCTTAGCAATGAAGAACTAATAAAAGAAGCATATCAAGGAATTCGACCAGCACCAGGTTATCCAGCTTGTCCTGATCACTTAGAAAAAGGAACGATATGGAAACTCCTACAAGTCGAAGAGCGCATAGGCGTAAGTCTGACAGAGAGCTATGCCATGTTCCCTGCCGCCGCAGTATCGGGTTATTATTTTGCCCACCCACAGAGTAGATACTTTGGATTAGGTAAAATAGAACAAGATCAATTAGCAGACTATGCTAAGAGAAGAAACATAACAATAGAAGAAGCTGAACGTTGGCTGTCACCCAACTTAGCACAAAATAATAAATTAACGACGAACGAATCATGAAAGTAACAGAACACATCCAAAAGGCAAACGGGAAAACACAATTCTCTTTTGAGATACTACCTCCCTTAAAAGGACAAAATATTCAAGGAATATTTGACTCTATCGAACCGCTAATGGAGTTTGACCCTCCTTTCATAGACGTAACGTATCATCGAGAAGAATATGAGTACAAAGAAGCAGGCAACGGACTGTGGGAAAAAAGAGTTGTCAGAAAAAGACCAGGAACTGTCGGCATTTGTTCAGCTATCCAACATAGATTCAAGTTGGATGCTATACCACACATCTTGTGTGGAGGCTTCACCAAAGAAGACACCGAAAACTTCCTCATAGACCTTGATTTCTTAGGGATAGATAATGTTGTAGCCCTTAGAGGGGATGCTGTGAAGAACGAGACTTACTTTAAACCCGAACCGAAAGGAAACAAATATGCCTCTGAATTGGTAACTCAAATCAGTGAACTTAACCAAGGTATCTATTTAGACCCAGAGCTTGAGAATACCAGTAAGACTGACTTCTGCATTGGAGTGGCTGGTTATCCTGAGAAACACATGGAAGCACCTAACTTTGATACAGACCTTAAATACCTAAAGCAGAAAATAGACAACGGAGCAGAATATATCGTTACACAGATGTTTTTTGACAACAGTAAGTTCTTTGCCTTTGTAGAGAAATGTAGAGCTATCGGTATTGATGTGCCGATTATCCCAGGGCTAAAACCATTAGCTACCCTAAGCCAATTGAATCTGCTACCTCAACGTTTTAAAGTTGACTTACCAGATGATTTGGTTGCTGAAGTACTCAAAGCAAAAGACAATGCTGCCATCCGCGAGATCGGTATTGAATGGTGTGCACAGCAGTCAAGAGAATTGATAGACGCAGGTATCCCTATCGTACACTACTACTCTATGGGTAAATCTGATAATATCAAGAAGATCATTAAGCTTGCAACGGTTTAGAGAACGGGGAACGGGGAACGGGAAACTGGGAACTGGGAGGACCGAGTGTTAAGAAAGTGTCCAGTGGCTATTTAGGAAACTGGGAACGGGAAACAGGGAACGGGGAGGACCGAGTGTTAAGAAAGTGTCCAGTGGCTATTTAGGAAACAGGGAACTGGGAACCGACTAACAGAATCCATAATTCTTTATTATAATTTTTTTGTTGTAAAAAACCTCTTGTTTATAGGCAAGAGGTTTTTGTTTTTTATACGAATCATGACCATGACTGCTCCTTAAAGTCTCCAGACTTTGAGAAAATATGTTTATACAACGACACTTCCACTTTCCCCATAATCAGTGATTTAAAACAAAATTTTAACTTTTCTTAAGTTTTACAACAAACTATCTATTACATTTGTTAATGTAAAACAATAACTATGAAAAAGACACTTAAAGTATTAACGCTTTTGTTATTCACAGCTCTTATATCGTGTTCTAAAACAGGAGAGCTAAGAGAAGAAACAGTAGCATCGTTGGCTGATATTGCTGCCGAAACCACTACTGAAGCACCACAATCCACAGATGCTACTCAAGATATCACTGTACCTGAACGCATGATAGTCAAAGAAGGGAAAATACGCTTTGAAACTTCGAATGCACAAGAAACTCGAGCTAATATCGTAGCAAGTAGCAAAAAACTCAACGGATATCTATCACAAGACACATCAAATGTCTACAGCAATCGCACTGAACATACCATTGTGATTCGAGTACCTGCGAAGAACTTCGAAACCTTGTTAGAAGGAGTTACACAGACTGCCACTAAAGTAGACAGCAAAAACATCAATGCCTTAGATGTAACCGAAGAGTTCATCGATGTAGAAGCGAGAATCAAGACGAAGAAAGAAATAGAAGTGCGCTATAAAGAATTACTTAAACGCGCCAATTCAATAGATGATATTCTAAGAATAGAAAGAGAACTGGGGGCTCTACGTGCGAATATAGAATCTTTTGAAGGCCGATTAAAGTATCTAAAGAGTAGAATATCGCTAAGTACCCTTACGGTAACTTTCTATGAAAAAGGAGAATCAACAACTGGCTTTGGGTACGAAATATCATCTGCCTTTGGTTCTGGATGGAGTAATCTATTATCATTTGTGATAGGGTTATTCTATATCTGGCCATTTATCCTAATCTCAATTGGATTAATCTTGATCATTAGACGTATCAGAAAACGCAGAAAACAGAATAAAATAAATTAATATAAAGCAAAAGCCCTACTATGACAGTAGGGCTTTTTATATTGAATTGTCCAGAGTCAAATCCTGTATTTCTACTGTCCAGATTATCATCCTATTCAATTATCTTTTTCTGATTACAAATATATCAAATTTAAAGCAATCAAATATAATATGCTGATAATTAGTGTTTATAATTATTATCTTCTACTATAGCTTTTAAACAATATCATTATCTAATGTTTTTCCTAATTAACTAAGCTACAATTAAAATAACACAACAACTCCATAATTTATTGTAAATTACATTACTTTCTATACTATTCAATATGAAATATTTATATCTAATAACACTAACTTTATTGATATTCTCCTGTGGCAAGAAACAACAACCTTTTCAAGAGTTTCAAAATTCAACCACAGAAGAAGTTGTTCAAGAAATACCTGCTATAGAAGAAATTGACCAGACAACTGATAATCAACACCCTGATTATCCTAAACAAATAGATATAGACTTTGATAAACATAAAGACATCTTAGATATGATACTGTTATTACCTGATACCGTTTTTACTACCTGGGGATGGGATATAGCAGAACGTCAATCATGGTATAATGAAATCAAGAAAAATAACTACTATATAGATGATGATCCTTTGTACTTTAATCAAAGTTACTTCGAGCCACACACAGCAGGTTTCTCTATCATAGATGGATATTGGACTATAACAATCTATAGAGCAACTGATCAATCTATATACATTGTGACAGATGATGTAGTTGGAGATAGTAATAGCATACATATATTAGAAGTAAAAGAAAATGAGATAGTTAATTCTTACACACAAGAAGAAGTCTTCGGGAATTTCGAAAATCTTGTAACTCTTCCTAATATCAATTCAGACTGTTTAGATAAAATTCAAGGTGCAGAACTATCTATTTATGATGTTAACTTAGATGATAAACAGATTATCGAGTTTGAGAGTTCTTGGTATCATACTAAAGATGAATATCAATACTGCCTTAAAGGCAACACTATACAATACCGATTCAACCCAGACACAAAGCAATTCGACATCCAAAAGATCTACTGGAAACCAAAACCTAAATATTAATAAAGCAAAAGCCCTACTGTCATAGTAGGGCTTTTTATATTTCTTTAATTATGTATCTACCTGCTTTATGTGACACGCAAAATATTGCGTTTCTACAGTAAACCTATACTTAATGCCATAGGCAAAAACTGTTAACCGTTAACTGACAACTGTAAACCTGTTATCTCCTCCTTCATCTCTAACAAATTCAACTCTCCATCGTATAATGCGTGAAACACAAAAGGCTTATTCTCTAAGATGTATTTATAAATAAACCAATCTGTCTTCGGAGTAGGTACATTTAGCAAGTCCTCATACGCTATCCACTCTAAAGTTCCCTCGTTACACTCAGGAGGAGTTACAGCATCGATATCAGCTGCATACACATAGTTTAGCCAATTATACTTCACAGGAGAAGTCTCTGTCAGTATTCCGCAGAACTTCACCTTCTCTACTTTTATACCCGTCTCTTCAAACGTCTCACGGATCACACCCTCCTCAGGAGTTTCGAAAGGTTCTATCTTACCTCCTACAGGAGTGTACATATCCTTATTCGGTTCTTTTAAACGCTTTAGCAGCATTAAGTTACTACCATTTCTAAGCACACATAGTGTAGCTATCTTCTTTATGCCCTCAGGGATGATTACTTTACTCATCTTACTTCTCGTTTAAAAGTTGTTGAAAACGATCTACGAACTCCCCTACATGTACTCCATCCATCAGTGCATGATGTCCATGTATAGATACCGCCATACGCTTACGACCATTCTCTTCCATCACTTTACCAAACGAAATCTTAGGGCAGCTATCAGGAAAATCATAGTGACGTGCGTGCGACATAGAAGTAAAATCAAGCCAAGGCACAGTAGATATATGCAATACATTCTCCCCTTTTGATGCTGGGAAGAAGTCTGTTGATTGCTGTACTCGATCAATCTCTTCTTTTGCCTTAATCAAAAAAACTTCTTTATCACTATAGTAATCCATATACGCAAACCCAAACGTACCATTCGGTCTATTGATAGTAGGCGAAGCGTGTACCTCATCATACAAATATACCTCGTTATCTACTATTCTATATCGAAATGCCTCTACTTCATTAGCAGCCTTTAGTGCGTCGTATAAATAAGTTAAGAAAAAAGAATGCCCTTTCTCTTTTGCTTTTTGGTAAGCAGTGGTACAATCCACTTGTACGGTTAATCCAAAGAAAGGTTCTGTAAATTGTGAAAAGAACGCATACTGCTCTTTTCTATTCCATTGAGATAAATCTATTTTAGTTCTCATCGTTGTTATTGTTGTTTTGTAATCAACAGCGAAAATATACGGAATCTTCTTGAGGGCATAAGACTTTTGTCCTATACTTATATATGTAAAATCGCTTACGCCTATTTCATCAACGCTCTTAATTGTTCTTCAAAATCCTCTCCTTGCATTCCTTCGAATCTCCTCACTAGTTTTCCATCTTGATCAAACAACCAATAATCTGGTGTACTATTATTTCTATACATTGCTAGAACAGGACTTAGTCTTCCCTCTTTATTACCTAATAAAATACCCTTATTCCCTTTAAATTCAGAGTAATATTTAAACTTATCTTTCTGATCATGTCCTGCATAATACGTAATATGTACAAGCTTATCCTTCAAGTTATCAGCTATCTGAGTTGTCTTAGGAGCTGCTTTTTCACAATAGCCACAGTGGTAAGTCGAAAAATCTAACAATACATATTTCCCCCTAAAGTAATCACTAAGCTTTACTTGCTTAGTTTGTAGATCTTCAGCATAAAAATCATAATACTTATCTCCTATTTCCAGAAGCTTATGATCTATATATATCTTAAGCATCTGTACTTCTTTAGTATCATAATACTTAGGATCTATAAGAGCATATAGTTCGTTTAAATAATCTGATGAATAATCTATAGCCTGATATTGCAGTAGGTATCGAGCATAAGCTGTATTAATATTCTTTTTTATAAAAGCGTTATCTTGTTTGTTAATAAGATTTGACAACTTCTTAATCTCACCTAGAGGTTCTTCATCACTTAGATACACCTTCGCTACACTATCCTTAGCTTTCCCTTCTTCTAAAAGACGATAATACTCTTTGATATAAACACTTCGTTCTTCTACTAAGTGCTTATTAACTAACATATTTTCATATCTCAGACTGTCATTCACAGAATTCATCGCTCTAAGATTACCTGAAAAATCATTTATAGAACCATTAATAGTTACAGACTCATTTCCTAAAAAAAAGAAGGTACTCTTTGTCTCTTTTCCTACATAAGCATCTAATCTCACATAATTAGGAACATCTTCTAGTACCATAGACACATCTACCTCACCATTCTTTAGACGAAATTCTTGTTCTTTTCCACCACTAGATAACTTCATCTTTACCTCATCGCTTATTCCTTCCAGTTTCCCTATAATATGTAATTTTTCCTGTCCTAATACTCCCATAGAGCACAGCATTAAAAGCATATAGAATATCTTATATTTCATAGTTCACAAATCAATTAAAGCTAAGTAACAGCAATTTAAATAATTAAAGAATAACTAAATATCAACATTCAAATAAATATAACTACGCTCCTATTTCATCAACGCTCTCGACTGCTCTTCAAAATCCGCTCCTTGTACTCCTTCGAATTCTTTAATCAACTCCCCTGTAGAATCAAACAACAGATAATTAGATGTCATCATATTGTGATACATAGACATAACAGAAGTCTTTACTACAATCTCCCTCCACAAAGACAATACAGGCTCCGCAAAGTCTCCCGACTTTGCGGAACTCTGCTACATTAGAACGAGACAACAATAACTGTACAGCTATATTAGGACGAGACACCCTTTTTTAGGGGTGGTCGGCTTGTGGTCGGCATATGATCGCATAGTGGTCGCATAGTTTATAGCTAAATACATGCGACCACTATGCCATGACCCTACGATCACTATACTATCATATCGATAAAGTATGTAGCAAATAGCAGAACAGAACACACTGCAACAACACAAATTATTAAGCACGAAAGCAGATAATAACAAAGGAGGCTTACGAAAAAAAGGAGAAGAATCAGAATTAAACTGCGTAAAAATTGCAAAAGACTAAATATTAACTATTTTTGTTATACAACCAAAAAAACATTTTAATTATATGAGACCAGATTTATTTCAAGCACCTGATTATTACCACTTAGACGACTTGCTCACTGATGAACACAAGTTAATACGAGATACGGCAAGAGCATGGGTTAAAAAAGAAGTATCACCCATCATTGAAGATTTTGCACAACGCGCTGAATTTCCTAAACAAATAATACCAGGATTAGCTGAAATAGGTGGTTTTGGTCCATATATACCAACAGAATATGGAGGAGCAGGATTAGACCAAATTTCGTACGGATTAATCATGCAAGAGATAGAGAGAGGAGATTCGGGAGTTCGCTCTACCTCATCTGTACAATCTTCTCTTGTGATGTATCCAATATGGAAATACGGAACAGAAGAACAGCGAATGAAGTATTTACCTAAATTAGCAACAGGAGAATACATTGGATGCTTTGGACTAACAGAACCTGATCACGGATCAAATCCAGGGGGAATGATTACCAATTTCAAAGATATGGGAGATCATTATCTATTAAATGGAGCTAAGATGTGGATATCTAATGCACCATTTGCACACCTTGCAGTAGTATGGGCTAAAAATGAGGAAGGTCGTATCCATGGACTGATTGTAGAACGCGGTATGGAAGGTTTCTCTACTCCTGAGACACACAATAAGTGGTCTTTGAGAGCTTCTGCTACAGGAGAGCTTATTTTTGATAATGTCAAAGTTCCAAAAGAAAACTTACTACCAAACAAATCAGGATTAGGAGCACCTCTTGGTTGCCTTGACTCTGCGAGATATGGGATTGCATGGGGAGCAATCGGAGCAGCTATGGACTGCTACGATACGGCACTTCGCTATTCGAAAGAGCGCATACAATTTGATAAACCAATCGGTGCGACTCAGTTACAACAAAAGAAGTTGGCAGAAATGATTACCGAAATTACCAAAGCTCAGTTGTTAACTTGGAGACTTGGCGTATTGAGAAATGAGGGACGTGCTACTTCCGCTCAAATCTCCATGGCAAAGCGCAACAACGTAGCTATGGCATTAGATATCGCTCGTGAAGCACGACAAATGTTAGGAGGAATGGGTATCACAGGAGAATACTCTATTATGCGTCACATGATGAACTTAGAATCTGTTGTCACATATGAAGGAACTCATGATATTCACTTGCTAATTACAGGTATGGATGTGACGGGGTTCTCTGCATTCAAATAAACAATATTCAAATCACTAAACTTTATAGAAAAGGCTTCTCTTTGCAGGGAAGCTTTTTTATTTTTGCACAAATATTTTTTTGCCATGACAATTCAAGAAGTAAACACACTCATTTCGCCAGAAAGAAATGCACTATTACAGCATCCACTTTACAATAAGATAAAAACCATTGACAATCTACGTGCCTTTATGGAAGGACATGTGTATGCTGTATGGGATTTTATGTCTTTATTAAAAGCATTACAACAAAAGCTCACTTGTACCACTACTCCGTGGTTTGCGTCTCCCTATGCTCAAACAAGGTATTTAATCAATGAAATCGTGTTAGCTGAAGAATCAGACCTTGCTATAGATGGTCAGCGATTAAGTCATTTTGAAATGTACTTAGATGCCATGACAACTGCTGAGGCGAATACTACAACTATATCTACATTGATCGATAAGCTTAAAGGAGGTACACCCATATTTGAGGCGATAGCAACAATGAATTTGGATGAAGGAGTAAAAGATTTTTTAAACTTCACATTCAAGACTATCGAAGCGGGAAAACCACATGAGATTGCAGCTGCCTTTACTTTCGGTAGAGAAGATTTAATTCCAGATATGTTCACAGAAATACTCAGAGGGTTTCAACAAAACTTCCCTGAAACAGATTTGAGCAAATTAGTTTACTATTTTGAACGTCACATCGAATTAGATGGTGATGAACACGGCCCGATGGCCATGCAAATGATAACAGAATTATGTGGAGAGGATCAACAAAAATGGCAGGATGTCATCGCTGTGTCAAAGGAGGCGCTGAAAAAGAGATACGGTCTTTGGAATGCAATAGAAAAAAACATTAGATAAGTAACTGTTTATTAACAACAACTAAACATACTTTTGATTAATAATTCAGTATTTTTACCTAAAACAATAAAAATATAAGAAAACATGAAAGGAAAGAATGCAATAATAACTGGTGGAGGACGAGGACTTGGTAAAGCGACAGCTATTGCCTTTGCAAAAGAGGGAATTAATGTTGCTATTACAGGTCGAAATGAAGGAAAGCTACAAGAAACAGTTAAAGAATTAGAGGCTTTAGGCGTTAAAGCAACTTATGCAGCATTTGATGTAACAGATAAAGCGAAAGTTAAAAGCGAAATAGCGAAGGTTATCAATACCCTTGGTGGAGTAGATATCTTGGTAAACAATGCAGGTATTTCAGAATTTGGTAAATTCACAGATATGCCAGCTGAGCGTTGGGAAGAAATTCTACTTACAAACGTAATGGGAGTTTACAATGTAACAAGAGAAGTATTGCCTCATTTAATTGATCAAAATGAAGGAGATATATTCAATGTAGCATCCACTGCTGGGTTAAATGGAAATGCAACTACGTCTGCATACTCAGCATCTAAATTTGCTGTTATCGGAATGTCTGAGTCACTGATGAAGGAAGTACGCAAAAACAATATTAGAGTTTGTACGTTAACGCCAAGTACTATTGCATCAGATATGTCGATAGAATTAGGTCTGACAGATGGTAACCCAGATCACATCCTTCAACCAGAAGATTTTGCTGAACTAATAGTAGCTACTCTTAAATTACCAAGAAGAGCAATGTTGAAGTCAGCGTCACTTTGGACAACAAATCCAGTATAGGAAAAATAAAACACTTATAATCAAACCTTTGTATTTAAAATATACAAAGGTTTTTTTTTGATATTTCAAGTAATCCCTGTGAAAAGAAAGACTTTTTTATATACATTTGCTACGATTTTTACCTTGATTTATCCCTATGATACGCAAGCTATTTCGCTTTTTGTTGAAAGCAATAATTTACTTCTTTATTTTTAGTATTGCTTCTGTTATTCTATTTCGATTTGTTCCAGTTCCTTATACACCATTGATGTTTATAAGAATGTATGAACAAATGAAAGCAGGAGAATCCATCACACTAAAACACAATTGGGTACCTCTTAACGAAATAAATGTAAACTTGCAAAAAGCTGTAATCGCATCAGAGGATGGAAATTTCATCAGTCACAATGGATTTGATATGAAGGCAATCGAAAAGGCGATGAAAAATAACGAAAAGAAAAATGCACGTATAAAGGGAGGAAGTACTATTTCTCAACAAACGGCTAAGAACGTTTTTTTGTGGCCAGGGAGAAGTTATATTCGCAAGGGGTTTGAGGCCTATTTTACAGTGTTGATTGAACTTATTTGGCCTAAAGAAAGAATATTAGAAGTTTATCTCAATAGTATAGAAATGGGCAAAGGCATATATGGCGCCGAAGCAGCATCTTACTATTGGTTTAATAAGCAAGCAAAGCATCTAAGCCCTTCAGAAGCTGCGAGCATAGCAGTTATTCTTCCAAATCCACGAAAATACAAAGCTACAGGTTCTGGCCCTTATATCAATAAAAGAAGATCGTTGATTACAAAGTACGTAAACAACTTCGGCCCCTTAGATTTTGATGGTAATATTGAGAAGAAAAAACCAAAAAAGAAGTAAAATTTGAGATTATAATGGTTTTTATTGTCTTATTAAAATAAAAATCTTTATTTTTGAGGGAAACAATAAATAAAAGAATAAAAACTATGAAAAAATCAATTTTATTATTAGCAGCATTTGGATTAATGTTTGTTTCTTGTAAGGATACCAAAAAAGAGGTAGAAGAAATGAAACAAGATGTAATCGAAGCAGGACAAGAAGCTAAAGAAGACTTAAAAGGAGCATTAGACAATGCATCAACTAAGTTAGAAGAGGCTAAGAAAGCTGTAGAAGTTGCAGTGAAAGAAGGAAATGAAGAAGCAAAAGAAAAAGCTAACAAAGCATTAGAGGAAGCTCAAAAAGAGTGGGATGCATTAAAAGCTAAAACTGTTGAGGCTTCAGAAAACCTAAAAAAAGAAGCTAACGATGTAGCAAATGATTTAAAAGGTGATGCAAAAGAAAAAGCAGACCAACTAAAAGAGGCAGCAAATGAAGCTACAGACAAAATCAACGAAAAAGCAGACGAAGCGAAAGATAAAGCAGACGAATTAATTAAAGACGCTAAATCTAAAACTGAAGATGCGAAAAATGAAGCAGACAAAAAGCTTCAAGACGCAAAAAAAGACTTATTTAAATAATATGAAAGAGGAGGAACTTTTAAAAGTTCCTCCTTTTGTTTTTGAGACATTTTGGTATCAGATTTATCAATAGTCAAATAAATACAAACAATTAGATATCAACACAATCCGACAATATATTACTACCTTTACATAGTAATAAAAATTAAGAAACTATGAAAGCAAATATTGGACTTACAGACAAAGCACGTCAATTTAATGCAGACGTATTAGCTAAATTATTAGCGGATGAATTTGTACTTTATACTAAAGCAAGAAATGCGCACTATAATGTAACAGGTGTAGATTTTCATTCAAAACACGTTTATTTCGAAGAGTTGTACACTGAGTTAGCAGTAAATGTAGATGCTGTAGCTGAGCGTATCAAAACTTTAGGACACTATGCACCTTCTTCGTTAAAAGATTACTTAAAACTAACGCATTTGACAGAAGAAAGATCAACTGATAAGACTGACAGTAAATCATGGATAAGTGAATTGTTAATCGATTATGAAATCATTGTATCGTTTATCAGACAAAATATAGATGCAATAGAAGAATCAAATGATAAGAGTACTGCTGACTTCCTTATTGGATTAATGGAAGAACATGAAAAAACAGCTTGGATGTTGCGTTCTCACTTGGGATAATTCTCAAAACAATATAGAAACAAGGTTTGTCTTTTTTTAGGCAAACCTTTTTTTATATATTTACTCCAAACCCACAAACATGAAGAAATTACTTGCAATGATAGCCCTTGCACTAATAGGTATTAGCTGCAATTCAGACCATTTAACAGAAACCGAAAAAGCTGCTAAATTTCAGAAAAAACTAAACAAAGAATTTGCAGATAGTAAAACCAGTCCTTTGCCAAAGGATGCTTTAAAAACATTTGAATCCTTAGATTTTTTTCCTATTCAAGAAGATTTTATTGTTACGGGGAAGCTATTGAGAACTCCAGGCGAAAAACCGTTTGAAATGCCAACAACCACAAGTAGAAAGCCAACCTATATCAAATTTGGAGAAATCACATTTACCTTGGCCGACAAAACACATACCGTTGATGTATTTCAAGATCTAAGCCTAAAGGGTAAAGAAGAATACACGAATCACCTCTTTCTACCCTTTACAGATTTGAGTTCGGGAGAAACAACCTATGGAGGCGGTCGATATTTAGACTTAGAAATACCTGAAGGAGATGAAATAACAATCAACTTTAACATGGCTTATAATCCCTATTGCACCTATAATCCAAAATACTCTTGCCCTATACCTCCAGACAAAAATTTCATTAAAGCGGATATTTATGCAGGAGTAAAAGACTATCAGTACTAATAAAAAAACAATAGCAAGAATCGGATTGTCAGAGAATCACAGCCTATATACTTTTGAGTTTTAAATCAATTCGATATGAAACTCAAAGGAAAAATAGCGCTTATTACAGGTGGTTCAAGTGGCATAGGAAAAGCTACAGCCCAATTATTCATTCAAGAAGGAGCACAAGTCATAATAACCGGTAGAGATAAAATTACCCTTGACCATACAGTTCAAGAATTAGGTCATCATACCATTGGTATTGTAACGGATGCTGGATCCATGAAGGACCTAATGCACCTCAACGAAGAACTACGTCAATACACCTCCCATTTGGACATTGTGTTTGTCAATGCAGGTTTTGGTAAATATGCGCCTTTAGAGCTTATTGACGAAGTGCATTATGAAGAAATGTTCAATACGATTGTGAGAGGAACTTTATTTACTGTACAACAAGTCTTACCTCTAATGACTAACAATAGTGCTATCGTACTAAACACCTCTATCGTCACGGAGGTAGGTATGCCAAACTCAAGTGTCTATTCTGCAGCTAAATCAGCTGTGCAATCATTCACTAAGACCTTTGCATCAGAATTAATCAGTAGAGGAATACGCGTTAATGCTGTATCGCCAGGCCCTATCCAAACGAATTACTTTGATCGATCAAACTTGTCAAAAGAACAAGTAGACTCATTTACTACTTCCTTCGCACCACAAGTGCCTATACAGCGCTTCGGTCTTGCATCTGAAGTAGCAGAGGCAGTTATGTTTTTAGCTTCTGAAGCTGCTTCATTCATCGTAGGTACAGAGCTAAGTGTAGATGGAGGCTTTCCAAAAATCAAAACAAAATAAAAAGGCGAGTCAAATAGTTGACTCGCCTTCTTGTTTCTATTTCATACGAAGTATGAATTATTTCAATTTCTTGATTCCCATGCTGTAAAGTGTAAATGCCTGTAAATCTACATGCTCTTGTACTTGTTGAGCAATCGATTTTCCAGCACCATGTCCAGCATTTGTTTCAATGCGGATTAACATTGGGTTATTACCTGTATTCTTAGCTTGTAATTCAGCAGCGAATTTAAAGCTATGTGCAGGTACTACTCTATCATCGTGATCACCAGTTGTTACCATTGTAGCAGGATAAGCAACAGCTTTCACATTGTGTAGAGGAGAGTATCCTTTAATATACTCGAACATCTCTTTACTATCTTCAGATGTACCATAATCATACGCCCATCCAGCTCCTGCTGTAAATGTATGGTAACGCAACATATCCAATACTCCTACTGCAGGTAAAGCAACTTTCATAAGGTCTGGACATTGAGTCATTGTAGCACCAACTAACAATCCTCCATTTGAACCACCTTTAATTGCAAGGTAATCTGATGATGTATACTTGTTGTCGATTAAATACTGAGCTGCAGCGATAAAGTCATCAAATACATTTTGTTTTTGCATCTTTGTTCCAGCAACATGCCATTCTTTACCATATTCTCCTCCACCTCTTAGGTTAGGTACCGCATAGATACCGCCATTCTCTAACCAAATAGCATTTGCAATGCTAAATGACGGTGTCAAACTAATATTAAAACCTCCATACGCATAAAGCATTGTAGGGTTTTTGCCATTCAGTTCAGTACCTTTCTTATAGGTGATAATCATTGGTACTTTTGTTCCGTCCTTAGAAGTATAGAATACTTGTTTAGATTCATACTGAGAAGAATCAAACTTAACTTTTGGTTGTTCGTATATTTTAGAAACTCCTTCTTTAGGATCAAAAGCATATATAGTTCCTGGTGTAATGTAGTTCGTAAAAGAATAATACAACGTTGTATCCTCTTTTTTACCACCAAAACCACCAGCTGTACCAATTCCTGGTAGTTCAACCACGCGAATTTCCTTTCCTGTATAGTCGTATTGTTTAACAAATGATACGGCGTCTTTTAAATAACTTGCAAAGATATATCCTCCACCTTTTGTAGGGTTAAGTACATTTTCAGTTTCAGCAATGAAGTCAACCCAGTTCGCTTGACCTGCATTGGTAGCATCTACTGTAACCACTCTTGTATTTGGCGCTTTGTAATCCGTAGCGATATACAGTTTACCATCTTTGCTGTCCAACACATTATTACTGCTATCAAAGTTATTCACCACAGTAACAATAGGGCTATTCGCTTTCGTTAAATCTTTTAGGTAAAGTTCATTACCATAAGTTGAATTAGCTGCAGTAATCACTAAGAAGTTATTATCCCCTGTAACGTAACCACCTACGTAACGTCTTTTCTGATCTTGACCAAAAATAAGCGTATCGTCTTTCTGTGCAGATCCCAATTTGTGATAATACAATTTATGTTGATCTGTCTTAGCAGATAATTCACTTCCTTCAGGCTTATCATAGCTTGAATAGTAGAATCCTTCGTTCTTATACCAAGAAACACCACTAAATTTCACATCTACTAAGGTATCCCCGATTACGTCTTTAGTTTCTGTATCTAATACAATCACTTTTCTCCAGTCACTACCTCCTTCAGAAATAGCATAGGCCACTTTGCTACCATCTTCAGAGAAGTCAATACTACCAAAAGAAGTAGTACCGTCTTTTGAGAACTTATTAGGGTCTAAGAATACTTCTTCTTTCCCCTCCTCATTCTTGCGATACAAAATCGATTGATTCTGCAATCCGTCATTCTTAAAGAAATAAGTGTACTTGCCTTCTTTAAATGGAGCTCCTATCTTTTCATAATTCCAAGCCTCTTCCATTTGCTTCTTTAACTCATCTCTAAATGGAATCTGACCAAGGTAATCAAAGGTTACTTCATTCTCTGCCTTAACCCAAGCAGCTGTCTCTTCAGATCTATCGTCTTCCAACCATCTATATGGGTCGGCCACTTCAACACCAAAGTAAGTATCTACCACATCTCCTTTGTGTGTTTCAGGGTATTTAATCTCTTTATTTGAGTCAGTATTTCCTTGTTTACAAGAAATAATAACTGTTGCCACAATAAGTGTCATAAATGTTTTTCTCATAGAATATTAGGGTAATTATTAGTTAAGAAACAAATATAAATAATTATCGACATTATCTTTCCAATTAAGCATTAGAATACCGCTAAATCGGTATAAAGTAAAAAAACAGATCAAGTTTTCACTTGACCTGTTAGAAATAAAGCTTGAGAAAAGATTATTAGTGATTGTGATCGTGGTCGTGATCATGATCGTGCCCACTTCCATTTCCTGGATCTACAATCTCGATGTTGCGAAACACCATCGATTGATTTCCAGCTTTGTCAACAACCTTTACGACAAAATGGTACTTTCCTCTTTTAGCATCTTTATCAATCACAATTTCGTGATGGTGAATATGATCATTCTTTTTTCCATATATATCATCCCAAGTGCGATTAAATCTAAAAGGAGTTCTTCCTTCATTTTCCTCATCGTGGTCGTGATCATGGTCATCGTGTAGAACAGTCAAACTATGCGTATGATTTCCACCTCCGTGATTATGTCCATCAAAATTATTGTGTATATCGACATTGTATGATCCAAGTGCTTCGTTATCCGACAAATCCATATCAAAGTGGATATCCTTGCCTGCTTCTAACTTTGCCCCTTCTGCAGGAGCATTTAGAATAACTACAGGTGGTTCTGTGTCAACGTTATCGTCACCAGCAGTACACGACGTTAAAAAGACAGAACTAAGAACGAAAGAAAAGGCTATATATTTAATTGTTTTCATTTTTATTAATTTTTAAATTTAAAAGATATTACTTCTGTTGTGTTGTCTATATATGTGTAAGAAACAACACCTCAGGAGGTCCTCTTAAATAATAATAAAAAGTATCAAAACTGTATTTGCTTAATAGATAGAAATCATCAACGCAGTGATAAGCTAACTCGACAATTACCTCCCATTGAATTGAATCAAACTCAAGTAAAGGAGAAATCTTAAACAAATATTGATCACAATAGTGAATACTATTGCTATTGACATATTCTAATACCTTAGTTCTTCTTCCAAAATCATGCTTTATAACAACAAAGTGTAAAACATTGCTGATGTGTGGTATAATAAATACCGATAACATCAATGTCAACCACAGAACACGAATGTTCTTTTTGTTCATTAAAAGGGAATTTGAATCATTAATTGAATTGATCTACCTAATTCTGGTATTTCTAATGGACGATAAAAACTCATGTGATTAAGGATCTTTCTATCGAAGATATTCGTAGCTACTAAACTTGTTTTTGCTTCAAAATTTCCAACTCTTATAGAAGAAGTTATACCTGCTCCAAAACTAAAAGAGCTCGGTGTAATTGATTCTCCTTGGGCGATTCGCTCTTGTTTAGCATACCACTTGCCATTGACAAATGCTTCTGTATTTTTAAACACCTTCCAATCGTTAAGCTCATACTTTAACTCACCAAAGAAATTCATTGGTGGAGAAAATGGCAAAGGATAATTCCCTTTCTTGCCATTTGAAATTTGACGATTGTAGATATACTCAAATACTCCATCAAAAACAAAATGCTGTAAGAAACGCTGCTGTACTTTCCATTCAAAACCTGATATAAATGCCTGTGATTGAGAATATTCATAAATCTGGCCACTATCTGGTAAAACAGAGAACTTACCTGATGGCTTCAGGAAAATATAGTTAGAAAAAAAGTAAGCATAAGGACTAAGAGTTGTATTGAAGTTATCACTGTCATAACTTGCTCTAAAATCAACAGCAACCCCTTGCTCAGGCTTCAGATTACTATTTCCTTTCTCATGTCTAAAAGCTCCGTGGTGAACTCCATTTGAAGCCATTTCAATTGCTGTAGGAAACCTAAAGTTCGTCCCAAAAGTAGCAGCAAACTTAACTTTATCAGTATAATCGTACTTCGCTCCAACCATTGCATTAAAACTTGTAAAATCCTTATCTGTTTTATGGCTGCGCTGTGCATAGTCTGCTGCAAAATTATGAGAATGCCCATTCCCTCTCAAATAATCGTACAATACTTCGTCGTAAAATGGTTTAATATGAATTTCGGCATAATCAGCACGCACTCCTGCCTCCCAAGTTAATCGTTCATTCACAAAATGCTCATGCGTAGCAAATGCACCAATGCCAAATCGATTAAACTTTGGCAATAAAAAGCCATAACCTGCAATTGTATTATTCTGATAAGTGTACTGTACCCCAATAGTACTTTTGTGATTATTAGGAGACAAATACTCATACTTCACTGCAGCATCAAAAGTATTCAAATTGAACTCTAACTCTAAATTAGGGTCTTTTGTAGGTGCTTGTTGATTATCAAAGTGCGAGTGAAAAAGGCTACTTTCTTGTCGTTTATTATTCTGAAAAGAAAGCAAAACACTAAACTTACTATTATCAGTAAGGTCATAGCTAAAATTGTTCGTTACTTTAAAGTGATTCACACTTTGATTTGGCAGCCCAATATTGCGGTGATTACCATCATCTACAACACTTGATATATCAGGTAGTCCATGTGATCCAGGGAAAAAACCACTTTTGTCGTACACATTACTCAAACTCAATACATTTTTAACCTTTCCATCTACATAGCCAACTTGAGCATACAAGGCTAAGTTCTTCCCTGCTGTATTTTTCATTCGCCCACCGTAAATTGGGATATCCGTATTCAAGTAATATATTTCCTTTGTGGGCACCCTATAATCTCCATAATCTTGTGCAGTTGCCTTCAATTTATAAAAGAACTTGTCTTCACGTGCTTTCAATTGAATTGAAGCACCATAAGAATCGTTGACAGTCTTGCCAAATATCGTTGCATTCCCAGAAAAAGAGTGTACTTCTGGAACCTTTTCATTGTTGATTTTAATTACTCCACCAATAGCATCACTTCCATATTCAATAGCTCCAACCCCTTTTACTACTTCTACTTCTTCTGTACTAAAGGCATCGATTTCTAATCCGTGATCAGCTCCCCATTGTTGTCCTTCTTGCTTCGCTCCGTTCTCAGCCACCGCAACACGGTTAAATCCAAGTCCGCGAATAATAGGTTTGGAAGCACCCGCTCCAATCTCCATAGCATTAACCCCAGGTATATTCTCAAGGGTCTTAGCTAATGATCCAGAAAACTTCTCAACAAGTTCTTTGTTAGAAATCTTTTCCGTATTTCTAACCGTTTGTACTCCTTTTGAAGAAATAACTACTTGATCTAAAAGTGTGTTATCATCTTTCAGATGAAAGTGTAAATTTAAATCTGAACCTACATTTAACTCCTGCTCAATGGAAGTATAACCAATAAAGCTTATTCTAAAACTATGTTGACCTGCAGGAACACTTTGAAATAAAAACTGTCCATTAAGATCTGTTAGTGTAACGTATTCTCCTAATTGTATAGTACTACCCACTAATGCCTGTCCATAACTATCTGATACTTCTCCGCGAACATTATAATTCTGTGCAGAAACGCAGATGGAAAACATTAGAGATAACACCAAAAGTGATAATCTCATACTTTGATAATATTTTCGTTTAATAAAATACTTATCCTTACTCACATAAGATGAGAAGGAAAAAAACAATTAAACGAATACAGGAGGTGCCCTGAGAGAATAATACACATGAGATAAAGGAATGAAAGTTTGTACAACTTCTTGTTGTACTTTCTCATGATGTTCAAAAGAACTAAAGGCTAGTTCTAAAATAGGTGTAGTATCAGCAGGAATAATAATATCACATGCGAAACATTTTTCAAGTTCATTGTGATTAACCTTGTATTCTAACCTATTGCCACTATCCTCACGCTTTTCATTAAAGTGAGCGTGTGTACTGTGTTCATTTGCATAAGATATAAACGAAGTAACGTGTTCATAGCTATGTATGAACTGAAATACTGTAGTAAACAAAACTGCTACTATCAGTAAAACCCTCGCTATGTTTATTCTTCTTTGCATAGTGCAAATATAAATAAGTATCTCAGATACTAACCCAATAGACTCATTTTTTTTAAACTATTTAAACTAACAAGAAAACGTTAAAGGTATAATAATGAAGTTAATAAACTCAATAAAACAGACAAACAGACAACAAATGACAATTCAAAAGTTAAACAAATACATTATATGTACGAAAAAATGATAAAATTTAATTAAATTCGCAAAAAAAACTTTGAAAAGTCAACTTACTAAACAAAAATCAATTTCCTTTGCCATCCTTTTGATTGCATCTTTTTTACCTATTTTTATTAATAGTGACGAAGCTTTCTTTAAGTTTTCTAACAATATATATTGTTGGCTTTTAACTTTTGGCTTTTTCATTCTATCTTCAACAATAATAAAGAATAAAATAGGACTATCATTCGCATATTTGATTAATCTACTAATTACCATCAATTTCTTCCAAGTGATTGTTGCACGATTTAGCTACAACAGTAGTTTTGATACAAACATGGCAATGAGTACCTTAATGACTACAACAAAAGAAGTAAGAGAAATATTTATTTCACTTATGCCTTATATACTTATTTCTATACTCTACTTCATAATTGTAACGTATTGCGCCTATAACTTAAATTCGCTAAAGAAAACTAAAACAGTGAAAGCAATTGTCATTATAACACTTTTGCTATTTATTGGAATAACTATAGATGGTCTTAGAAACAAAAAGAAAAACTTAGATTTAGAGCATATTAACGGTATTCGCTATGAACGTTATCTAAATAAAGTACCATTATTTACACTTCGTATATACGAAGAAGCTTTTGCTATTATCCGCAATACAAAAGAAATGTCAGATGATGTACACACGTATGGCAACCTAACAACAACAAACAATAACTTACAAAATGTTATTATCCTTTTAGGAGAATCTCAACGTAGAGATGCCTTATCTCTATATGGTAATTTAGAAAAAACAACACCCTATATTGATAAAAGAAAAGATAATTTACTAATCTACAACAATGCTATAGCACCGTCAGGCTCTACAATACTTTCCGTTCCTTACATGTTAAGTAGTGGCGTACCAAACGCAAGTAAATATGATCTTCACTTTATCAAAGACAATGTAATTAACCTTGCAAACCAAAGTAATATTTGGTCCACCTATTGGTTGTCTTCTCAAGAAAAGTATGGAAAGTACGTAAGTACGATATCACTCCTTGCAGAAATGGCTCAAAACAAAGAGTGGAAAGATAAAAGTCATGATGAATCTGTCCTTAAACTATTAGATCAAGCTTTAGCAGACAATAATAAAAAGAGATTTATTATCATTCATATCAACGGCAGTCACTTAGATGCTAATCAACGTTATCCAAAAGAATTTGATGTATTCAAATCGAATACTGAAAAAGCTATCAATGAATACAACAATAGTGTATTGTATACTGATTTTGTCATGGAACAAATCATCCAAAAAATAGAGAATACTAATTCTATTCTTATTTACTTATCTGATCACGGTCAAGTATTCAAAAATCACAATTACAAACACGGATGGAGTAAAAAGGGAATTGATGTTCCTTACTTTATCTGGCACAGTAATTCAGTTGATCAAAATTTTAAGATTACAGGACAAATAAACGATACTATATCGACTACAAATCTGTATGAACACACTAAGTACTATCTTGGATTAGATACAGGAATGACAAAAGATGCGAATAAGGAAAATAAAATCCTCACAGGAAATATGGAACTCAAAAATTATAAAGACCTTGAGCAAGATAATTGATACCTCTATCTTTCAATCTAACGACTAAATAAACATATTTGATCATTGTAAAACTGCTTATAGTATATAAAGGTTTAGCTTTTTCATACCTTTGTAGCTTAACGCATAGAAAAAATGAATAGTAAACTTTTAGGTAGTATTTTAATTATTGCGGGATCCTCAATAGGAGCAGGAATGTTAGCCATGCCAATTTCTTCGGCTGGAGTTGGATTTATTGGATCTTCGTTATTACTATTCTTACTATGGTTTGTCACTTGCTATACTGCTTTGCTAATGGTAAAGATCTATGAGTTTAACTCGTGCACTGATGGATTTGACACCTTGACTAGAAAATATACTAATCTATTTGTCAATCGCATTGCTGGGTTAAGTTTGATGTTTTTAATCTACTCTTTGACAGCAGCCTATATGACAGGAGGGGGAACGATTTTAAAAACAAATATCGACCTGGTATTTAACTTAGATATCAACAGAAAGTTTGCAATCATTTTATTCTCTATCCTCTTTAGCACGATAGTCATCATCGGTACCAAATCAGTCGACCTTATTACCAGAGGGCTATTTACAGCTAAAGTTATCTTTCTAATCGTATTAGTAATATTAATGATACCTTTAATTCAAGGCATTAATTTACTTTCAATGCCATTGAAGCAAGGGCTTATTATTGCTGCGATCCCACCTATCTTCACTTCATTTGGCTTTCATGGCAGTATTCCAACGATAGTCAATTATCTTGGGGGAAACAAGAAGTTACTCAATAGAGCATTCATTTTAGGGAGTTTGCTTCCATTAGCGATATATTTAATCTGGCAAATCGTAGTACTTGGCAGTTTAGATCAAACAACATTTATGTCTATACTTAGACAAAGAGAGCCTCTTGATGGCTTGATCATGAGTATTCGACAAGTAGCAAAATCAACCTATATAGAAACGCTATTTAGTCTGTTTTCAGCTGCAGCATTAGGAACATCGTTTTTAGGTGTTAGCGTTGGTCTTTATGATTATTACAAGGATTTATTAAAAAACAAATCTTCCAAAGTAATCCCTTCTTTATCAGGTGCACTTACTTTCCTTCCTCCTCTGGGTTTTGCCCTATTCTACCCTGAAGGTTTTATGAAGGCATTGGGTTTCGCAGCGATAGCAGGGGTGATTCTCGCTTTGGTGGTACCCGTCATTATTTTTGTTCGAGCAATGCAATTTCATCAGAAAAAAGTTACATTATTTAACAAAATAGCAATTTACACAACTTTATCCGTGTCCTTCATTATTATTATTGGTCAAATACTAATAGTAATGAAAAAAGTATAAACATTATACGAATGGCTTATGTATTTCTTAACATTAAACTAATTATTACTAAAAACAGTTAAGAAACTTACTTTACGCTCCTTATTTCAGAGCTTTGAGATTTTACTCGAATACATATTTCGTACCTTTGTGGATTAAGATTTTTGATAATATGAAGCAAAACTATATACATATACAATTGCTCATTATTATGTTCTTTGTTTCGATGATATCTATGGCTCAAGAAACCCAAGAACCTGATAATAGCAATATTACCCCAGACAGTGTTACTACTAAAAAAAAATTCACTGAGCGGATTGTAAGTTATTTCGAAGAGGCGAAAAAAGATAAATCAGATAAAAAATTTGACTTATCTTTTATTGGTGGCCCAAGTTATTCAGTAGATACTAAACTTGGCCTTGGAATAGTTGCCTCTGGTTTATATAGACTTGACAAAGAAAACATGGAGTTACCTCCTTCAGCTGTATCTATATATACCAATTTTACGACAAGTGGTTTCTTCTCAATTGGCTTAGAAAACACAACTATTTTTCCCAATGATGATTACCGCCTAAACTACGACATGAACTTTGCTTTCATGCCAAGTAAATTTTACGGAGTTGGTTATCAGGCTGGATCGGCAAATGAGTATTCCAAATACGATGAATATCGCCTGGCTTTAAAGTTAGATGTATTGAGAAAAGTATTGCCAAATACATATGTTGGAGTAACTTTTTCTGCTCAAAATTTCAGAGCTAAAAACTTCGAAAAAGAAGAAATGATTCCCGAAGGAGATATGCTAAGTACAGCAATCGGAGGAGGTTTTATTCTTCAATATGATTCCCGAGACTTTATTCCCAATCCCTCAAAAGGATGGTTTATTAAATACGAGCAAGTCTTTTTCCCTAAAACACTTGGGAGTAATCACCACTTTGGGCGAATTGACTTTACTGCCAGAACGTATCAACAAGTATGGAAAGGCGGGCTTTTGGCATTTGATTTGAACGGTAGCTTCAACAATGGAGATGTTCAATGGAATATGCTCTCCCTATTGGGAAGTGCTCGACAAATGAGAGGGTACTTTATGGGCCAGTATAGGGATCGAAAGCAGCTAAACACACAAGTTGAATTAAGACAGAAAATCTATAACAGACATGGAATAGCTATTTGGGGTGGAGCCGGTAATGTATTTGAAAACATCAAGAATTACGATTGGAAACACACCCTTCCAGCTTATGGTATAGGTTACAGATGGGAATTTAAAAACCGCGTCAATATCCGATTAGATTACGGCATAGGAAAAGGACAAAGTGGCTTTTACTTTAATATTAACGAATCGTTCTAAGAAATAAGACAAATGACTACGACTGAAAAAAAAGGGATTGTTTCAAAAATAATAAACAATCCGAAAGCTTTGTTTTGGTTTTATATAACTGTAAACATGGTTCCTTCCATCTATTTCTTTTTCAATGCACCTGTAAATCTCTTTGGGAAGATTGTTACCCTATTATTCCCTTTAGGGTTTTATATATTTATTTTATCCGCATTTAAGAACACAGGAAAGTGGCAAATTATTTACTTCCCTCTACTCTTCTTGCATGCTTTTCAAATTGTATTATTCTATCTGTTTGGAGAAGATGTGATCGCCGCAGATATGTTTCTCAATGTAGCAACTACAAACACAAGTGAAATTAATGAATTATTAGGTAGTTTGCTACCATCAATAGCCCTTGTTTGTTTTCTATATTTACCTGCTACTATTCTGGCCATTATGCAATGGAGAAAGAGGATTTATCTGGATTGGGCTTTCCGAAAAAAAGTATTCCTTCCTTCTTTCGCTATTTTAGCAGCAAGTTTAATTTTGTCTTTTTGGAGTGAAAACACCAATTCAAATACATTCGCCTTTAATCAACATGTGTATCCTATTAATGCCATTCACAACTTGGGGTTTGCAGTCAATAAATGGGATAAAGTAAAGCGATATCCAATAACTTCAGAAGGATTCAAATTTCACGCTGTAAAAGAAAAGAAATCACAGCAAAGAGAAATATATGTTCTGATTGTGGGTGAGACAAGTAGAGCTGACAATTGGCAACTTTATGGTTACGACAGACCTACCACGCCCCTACTCAGCAAACAAGATAATCTGTTTGTCTTCAAAGATGCACTAACGCAATCTAATACAACACACAAAAGTGTATCTATCATTTTATCAGATGCCGAAGCGAGTAATTACAATATCATATACAATAGAAAAGGAATTGCTCAAGCATTCAAAGAAGCCAATTTCAAAACAGTTTGTATTTCTAATCAAGCTGAAAATTCATCATTTATTGAATACTTTACGAAAGAAGCTGATATTTACAAGACGATTCGCACAACTGATTCAAAGACAAGAATGACCCAAAATCACTATGATGCAGAATTAATTCCCATCATGGAAGAAATCATCAATAGTACTGAAGACAACCTGTTTATACTTTTACACACCTATGGTTCACACTTTAATTATATGGAGCGCTATCCAAAGGAGTTTAAACAATTTATGTCTGACGAAATCGCAGGTGTAAAAAAATCAGAGAGGGAGCATTTACTAAATGCCTATGACAACACAATTTTGTACACTGACTACTTCTTATCAAGCACAATAGACGCCTTGAAGAAAACAAATGCCTCTACAGCATTACTATACACCTCTGACCACGGAGAAGATTTATTTGATGATAAGAGAGGGAAGTTCTTACATGCTTCACCCACACCAACTTATTATCAATTAAGAATACCTTTATTCGTATGGTTTTCAAATGAGTATAGCGCTGAGAATCAAAATAAACCACTATGGACTGAAAGTCCATAGTTTGTTAAAGCAGACTAAAGTCTGCCTGGGTGGAGCTACTTACTCAAGTATAAAGTTACCTCCGTTATCA
>NZ_WSPP01000167.1:0-14609 GCF_009767705.1 Myroides sp. LoEW2-1
ATAAGTCTAAAACTCGTTTTAATTGCAAGAACTTTTAATCTAAGAGAAAAGTAACGTTTTATATAATACAAAAGAGGGTGACCTTTTGGGACACCCTCTTTTACTTTATATTTTATTTAATCTTCATCCTCCTCATGGAAATCTAACCATTCCATATCTTCACTCATTGTTTTGTCCAAGAACATATCCATTACTTCTTCTACATAGTCTTTTGCAAAATACACTCTCTGCGTTTTTCCGATACTTTCTGAAAGTCTATATAATTTAGGTTCTAAGCGATTTCTCAACTGTACATCTAAATCGTCAATGATATACATCTTTAACTGATTTACATCAAAGCCTGCACTACTAAACATTTCATTCAATCTATTGGCCGTCCCGATCAAGATATCATTACCCAATGACAATTGATTCTTATCATCATCCATATCCGTGTGATCATGCGTACCAAAAATGCGCAACCCAGTATATTTGCTATAAAGTTCAAATAACTCTATCAAGCGCTCTACTTCCTTTTTATCTTTTACAACAATGAGTACACGTGTGGCAATTTCACCTTCGACAGGAGCTTCACATCGTTGGATAGCAGCCATAATCATAGCTGTTGTTTTACCTTGTTCTTCTGGTGCAAGAATAACAATATCTTGCCCACTCTTTATCTTACCAAAAGTCGCCTTTTGCATTTCTGTCGGGACTTCTAAACCATTGCTTAAAAGGTTCTCTTGTAAGGTAATATTAATCTTTTTTAATTTCATAATTATTTATTCGCAAATAACTCAACATCCTCTTTAGAAACTTCTTTTCCTCCTAAAATAATGAGTCTTTCTACTACGTTTCTCAATTCTCTAATATTTCCAGTCCAATCGTATTCTTGCAACAATTGTACAGCTTCTTTAGAAAAAGCCTTGGGAACAGTACCTTGTTCAGTCGCAATTTGTTTGACGAAATGCTCTAAAAGCATTGGAATATCATCTCTACGATCATTTAATGCAGGAACCTCTATCAAAATAACAGCCAAACGGTGATACAAATCTTCTCTAAAACGCCCCTCAGCTATCTCTTTCTTTAGATCTTTATTAGTAGCTGCTAAAACACGGACATCAACTTTTACATCCTTATCAGCACCTACGCGTGTGATTATATTCTCTTGCAAGGCTCTCAGTACCTTAGCTTGAGCAGATAAACTCATATCTCCAATTTCATCTAAGAAAATAGTTCCGTGATTTGCAAGTTCGAACTTTCCTGGACGATCTTTCACAGCTGAAGTAAAAGCGCCTTTTACGTGTCCAAATAACTCACTCTCTATTAATTCTGATGGAATAGCTGCACAATTTACTTCAATCAAAGGATTAGCTGCTCGGCTACTTTGCAAATGCAGTTGATGTGCTACTAACTCTTTACCTGTACCATTAGGTCCTGTTATTAAAACTCGTGCTTCTGTAGGAGCCACCTTTTCAATCATACTTTTAATGCGATTAATTGGCTCGCTATCACCGATCATTTCATACTTCTTGTTTACTTTTTTCTTCAAAATAGTATTTTCAACAACAAGCTTACTTGTATCTAATGCATTTCGCACAGTGGTAAGTAATCGGTTCAAATCAGGTGGTTTTGATATATAGTCAAAAGCACCTAAACGCATCGTGTTCACAGCAGTTTCAAGATCTCCATGACCCGAAATCATAACGAAGATAGTTTCTGGTTTAATTTTCTTCGATTCTACCAATAATTCTTCACCATCCATTTTCGGCATCTTAATGTCGCTAATAACAAGATCGTAATCTTCTGCTTTTATCTTTTCTAATCCCTGTTCCCCATCTTCAGCGACTTCAACTTGATAACTTGTTGACTCCTCCTCTAAAATCTTTTGTAATACTCTTCTAATTGCACTTTCATCTTCTACAATTAAAATCTTTGATACTTTTGTCATACTTAAATATTAGGAGTTCCTTTTTAATACCTCAGCCATTTGTAAAGTTCCTTCCAAGACGGACGTTTTCCATACATCAATATACCAATACGGTATATCTTAGCTGCTAGCCAAACTACAAGTATAAATGTAGCAAATAATATAAAAATAGACAACAAAACTTCCCATACAGGCACCCCAAATGGAATGCGCATAAGCATCACAATTGGAGAGGTAAATGGTATCATTGAAAACACCGTTGCAATTGAACCGTGTGGGTCTTTTATAACTGTAAAAAAGCCTATATATACACCCAACATAAGGGGCAATAAGATCGGAAACAAAAACTGTTGAGTATCTGTTTCATTGTCCACAGCTGCACCAATTGCAGCATATAGTGAACTATACAGAAAATAACCTCCTATGAAAAATACTAAGAAATACACAAACATTGAAATTAATGGTAGACTTAGTATTTCGTGTACGTAATTTTGAATATCAGTAAGTAATTCGGGAGAGAACATTCCAGCAGTTTCAACTACTTCAACAGTAGTCATTCCAGGTGTACCATTTATCCCTAAAAAGAAACTACTACCCATTAAAAGAAAAGCACCTACAATACCCCATATTATAAATTGAAGTATCCCCGCCATAGATGTACCAATTATTTTGCCCATCATTAACTGAAAAGGCTTAACAGAAGAAATAATAATCTCAATAATTCGATTTGTTTTTTCTTCTATGACAGAACGCATTACCATATTCCCATAAATGATAATAAACATCATAATGAAATAACCAAATGCTCCACCAATAATGATCTTTATCTCATTTAATCCTCTAACAGTTTCTTCTCCTGTGGCTTTTGTTAGTTTTAAATTTACCTTAGACTGAGCCTCATCTATAATTTCTGTATTAATTCCTTTATTCTGTAGGTTGATATGGGTGATCTTGTCAGCTATCAACAACTCTACTTTACTAATAAAACTAAGGCTTGGGCTATCATTTGAAATGTAAATAATATTCTTTTCATAGTCACTTACATTCACTTGAGCAGGAATATATATTAACCCTTCGTATTTTTCTGCGGCGACGCTATCTTTTAAGATACCTACATCGATTGCAGACAAATCTTGATAAACAAACGCATCATTACTCTTAAACTGCTTGATAAACAAACCACTCTCATCGTGAATAGCGATTTGTTTTGCATCCCCTTTCATAGAGGCTAAATAGGCTACAAATACCATTAGCGCAACAAAGAATAGTGGACTTAAGAATGTCATTACTATAAAAGACTTATTTCTAACTTTCGCCAGAAACTCTCTTTTTATTATTAAGGGTAGTATATTCATTTTATTTACTTACAGTTTGAATAAAAATATCATTAACAGTTGGCAACTTTTCGACAAAATGAGTCACTTGTCCATTTTCAGTTAGGATATGAAGAAGTTCATTTGGCATTGCATTACCTAAATCAATTTCCAATTGTAGCTCATTGTTCAACGACTTAAACTCTGTACTAGTCATTTTAAACTTCTCAGACAGTTTCAACATGAGGCGTTCAACATTATCAGATAAAATTCCTACTTGATACAAATGTGTCCTAAACTCTTTCTTTACATCAATCAACTTACCTTCTATCAACTTATTTGACTTATTGATTAAGGCAATATAGTCGCACATCTCCTCTACACTTTCCATACGGTGAGTAGAAAAAATAACAGTAGTACCTTTCTTTTTTAATTCTAATATTTCATCTTTAATGATATTAGCATTAACAGGATCAAACCCAGAAAAAGGCTCATCTAAAATAAGTAATTTAGGATTGTGAAGAACAGTTACTACAAACTGTATTTTCTGAGCCATCCCCTTTGAGAGTTCTTGTATTTTCTTATTCCACCATTCTTCAATCCCAAGTTTTTCAAACCAATATTGCAACTGTCTTTTTGCTTCTTGTTTCGATAATCCTTTTAATTGTGCAAGGTACATTGCTTGTTCTCCAACTTTCATTGTTTTATAGAGTCCTCTCTCTTCTGGCATATAGCCAATATCTTTAATATGAGTTGGATTCAGAAGCTGACCATCCAAAAGGATTTGTCCACTATCGGGATAAGTGATTTGGTTAATAATACGAATTAGCGAGGTTTTACCAGCTCCATTAGGCCCAAGCAATCCGTAAATTGTTCCTTGAGGCACAGAAAGAGATACATGGTTTAGAGCTACTTTATCAGAATATTTTTTAACAACGTCTTTTACTTCTAATATAGGTTGCATACTTAAGGTCTATTATTTTGTGTAAAAATACTTTTTTATTTTCAATTATATAGAAGCATTCTACATTTTAGTAAGGGTATAAAAAAACCCAACCTTATTTGGAAAAATAAGGTTGGGAAAAATTGCTATGAAAAAGAAAATCCACTGTTTAATAAGTGTACGTCAAAAGTATAATTAATTTTCCAATTAAGAAAACATTTCTCTAACTTTTTCAAAAAAAGATTTGTCATTTTTTGACGGAGTAGGTTTGAAGTTCTCGTCTTCTAACATATTTTCGAAAAATTCTTTCTGTTCTTTTGACATTTTTTTAGGAGTCCACACATTTACATGTACTAATAAATCACCATTGCCATAACTGTTAACAGATGGCAATCCTTTGCCTTTTAGACGCAAGATTTTACCTGATTGAATACCTTCTTCAAGTTTAATTCTCACTCGTCCTGTTACAGTCTCAATTTCTTTTGATCCTCCTAAAGCAGCTTCTGCGAAGCTAATATATAAATCATAGTGAAGATTATCCCCTTCACGCTGTAATGTATCGTGCTCTAATTCTTCGATAACTACTAATAAATCTCCAGCTACACTATTCTTTCCTGGTGCCTCATTACCTTTACCAGAAACCTTTAACTGCATTCCATCAGCCACACCCGCAGGTATTTTGATTGATACTGTTTCCTCTTGTAAAATTAATCCATCTGCATCTGCACCTGCTGGTTTATGATCCATTACTTGCCCACTTCCATGACATGTATCACAAGGAGCTGAAGTTTGCATACGCCCAAGCATAGTATTCATAATCTTAACAACTTGCCCTGCACCATTACAAGTTGGACAAGTTTTATAAGTTACTCCATCTGCTTGTACTTTACGCTTAACTTTGATCTTCTTCTCTACGCCATTTGCGATATCTTCAAGAGTCAATTTCACTTTAATACGCAAACTTGTACCCTTCACGCGTCTTTGACCAGAGTTTCCTCCGAAGCCGCCAAAACCGCCGAAGCCACCTCCACCACCGAAAGCACTTCCAAATATATCACCGAATTGGCTAAAGATATCATCCATATTCATATGGCTACCTCCACCAAAACCGCCTGCACCATCAAATGCTGCATGTCCATATTGATCATATCGAGCTTTTTTATCTGGATCGCTCAATACTTCATAAGCCTCTGCTGCCTCTTTAAACTTTTCTTCAGCTTGCTTATCATCTGGATTCTTATCAGGGTGAAACTCAATAGCCTTTTTACGATATGCCTTTTTAATGGTATTCGCATCTGCACTTTTATCTATCCCTAATATTTCGTAATAATCCTTTTTCATTTTAGTATATTTCTTTTATTTATAATTTAAGTGATTACTATTGCCCAATAACTACTTTTGGGAATCGTATAATTTTATCACCTAACTTATACCCTCTTTCTAAAACATCGACAATCTTCCCTTTCATGTCATCTCCAGCTGGTATTTGTGTTACTGCTTCAGAAATATCAGAATTAAAATCGTCTCCTTTATTCACTTCTACAATTTCTAAACCTTTACTTGCCAAAGTGTCACTCAGTTTCGTAGATATTAATCTCACTCCAGTCAAATGGTCACTTTCTCCGTGTTTTTCCAATTCTGCAATAGCGCGCTCAAAATCATCCAAAACTGGCATCATTGCAAGCATAACTTCCTCGCTAGCTGTCTTATAAAGTTCCACACGTTCTCTTGTTGTTCGCTTTTTATAATTTTCGAACTCGGCAAAAAGTCGCATAAACTTGTCCTTTTCTTCTGCCAGTTTTATATTTAACTGTTCTTCAACACTTAATGTATCTTCCACTATCGTATTTTCAGTATTCTCAACGTTCTCTTGAATTACTTCGTTCTCAGCATTAATGTCTTTATTTTCAGTACTCATATCTAGAATTGTTATTTTAATAATAGTTTTACCTATAGTCCATTATCAAATCCTTTGCCAACTGATTATTGCTGTCACAATGACATATTTTGAATGAAAATAAATTATAATTACTACTAGTTCTTTACACCTTATTAGAACAAATTACAATGTCTTAAACAGTGCTTACAACTACCGTTTAGCTACTTGCAGTAAATCTACAAGTGCCTCTTGTAATTCGGGAAACTGAAAAACAAATCCCTTAGATACTACTTTTGCACAACTAACATCTTGACCTTCTAAAACTAAACACGCTTTTTGTCCTAATACCAGTTTTAATGCCCAGCTTGGTACACTTGGCAACCAAAGCTTATAGCCTAATACATTAGCTAATGTGTTAGTAAATACTTTATTTGTTTCTGATTTAGGAGCTACTGCGTTAAATATCCCCTCCTCTTTATTCTCCAACAAAAACATATACATGCTAATTAAATCATCAATGTGAATCCATGAGTATATTTGATTTCCTGTACCTAATACTGATCCAACATGGTATTTTATTGGAGCAATCATTTTCGGCAATGCTCCTTCTTCTTTGTCTAACACTAACCCGGTACGCAGCATGGTTACATCAATCCCCAACTTTTCTATTTCTCCGTTTGCAACCTCCCATTGATTAACCACTTTTCCCAAAAAATTAGTTGCTTTCACATAGTTATCTTCCTCTTGTTTATTATCTCCATTCCTATATATACCAATAGCTGAAGCAGCAATAAAATGCTTAACTTGATGATCTATAGATGACAACACACGCATTAACAATTTTGATCCATCAACTCTACTACTCAAGATTTGCTCTTTTCCTTTCTTTGACCAACTGCCTCCAATATTACTCCCTGCTAAGTGAATAATAACATCTACATCTTCAAATGCTTTGCGATCAATTTCCTGCTTCGCTATATCCCAATAATAACCTTCTGCTCCCATAAAAACACCTGAAACCATATTTTTAGAAGAAGTTAAGTACACCACCTGATAATCGCAATCAAGCAATCTTGAAACCAACTTTTTTCCAATAAAACCTGTTGCACCTGTTACAAGAACTTTCATATTATCCGTTTTATATATTATTATAATGATTTAGTAAATATATTCTATAATGGAACAATACCTCTATATAAATGTAAAAAAAGCCTAAAAAACATCTTAATCAACTCCAATAAAGACACTTACATAAATCCCAACTCAAATCTTAAGGTTAAAATAATGTTAATTTACAGTACTATGCTATACAAAGTACCTTCTTTTAGATATATCTTTGCATAAGAAACATGAAGCCAATATAAAACTTATGAATATTGAAAATACCAAAGCCCAAATGCGAAAAGGTATTTTAGAATTTTGCATCCTGTCTATTCTAAAAGAGAGAGATTGCTACACCTCTGAAATACTCGATGAGCTTAAAAGCGTAAAACTCGTAGTGGTAGAAGGAACAGTATATCCATTACTAACGCGGTTAAAAAATGACGATTACTTAGCCTATCGATGGGAAGAATCGAATTCAGGACCACCACGAAAATATTACAACTTAACTGAAAAGGGAACAGGTTTCCTTGAAGAATTATCTAAAACCTGGGAAGAACTTGCAAATGCTGTTTATAAAATAACATCTAAAGCCTCTAACAATGAATAAGACATTAACTATAAATATCGCTGGATTAGTATTTCACATAGATGAAAATGCCTATCAAAAACTTGATTCTTACTTGAAAGCCATCAAAAATTCATTGTTAAAAGAAGAACAAGATGAAATAATTCACGACATAGAAATTAGAATTGCCGAATTATTCTCAGAAAACATCAGTGACAAAAACCAAGTAATCACGATTGCCGATGTAGATACAGTCATTAATATAATGGGTAAACCTGAAGATTATAACTATGGTGAAGAAGAAACAACATCTGAAAATCACTATACATTCACAACTTCAAAAAAACTATATAGAGATAGCAAGAAAGGGATTCTTGGCGGAGTACTTGCAGGTCTATCCCATTACCTAAGAATTGATCTTTTGTGGTTGAGAATTATCTTCTTGATTCTAGTTCTTTTTTATGGAACAGGAATACTTCTTTATTTCATTTTTTGGATTGTAGTACCAAAAGCAAAAACGACATCGCAGATATTAGAAATGGAAAGAGAGCCCATCAATATCAATACGATAGAGAAAAAAGTAAAAGACAATATCAACTACGTAGCAAATAAAATCAGCGAAGTTGATTACGATAAGATCAAGACAGAAACTGAAAAAGTAGGACAAAAAAGCGCGAAATGGTTTAAAAACCTTTTTGGTGTATTCATAATCGCGTTAAGTAGTACCATTCTCTTTGCAATTATTGTAGCTGGAATAACCACTTATGTCAATAAAGAAACAATCATTAGAGAGGGAATAGCTAATCATATTCCCTTTTTTAATGATGCCATGTTTTCATTTACCTTGAGTACTTTGTTAGTTTTCATGATTGCAGCCTTACCTTTTATAGGACTATTACTCATAGGACTTAGATTAATATATACAAACATTAGATATGTCTTCGCAACCCTATTGGGACTATTCATTGTTTGGCTTATTGCTATAGTTGCCTTTGCCTTGCCATTTTTAAAAATGGAGAATTACAATTCCTATTATACAAGCGAAAAAACTGCTCAGATTGCAGAAGTAAGTAACAAAATTAATATCGATTTTCCACAAACAGAAGTCTTAAATATTACATTAGTTAAACCAAGTTTCTTTGAGTCAGACAATGCTGAGATAATACAGCATTTAAGTGAAAAGAATATAGTGCAAGTTCCTATTACTTTTGAAATAATCCCATCTTTTCAGGAATATATTTATATAAAAATAGAAGGAGATTTTTCAAAAACTGTATCTACAAAAAACAAAACGTTAGTGAATACACCAGAAATAGAACAAATTCAAACCAAGAAAATACAAGACAACCTTATTATTTCTGACACTTACCTATCAGATGAGTCAAAGCAGTTAAAACTATACATCTATCTACCCATAGGAAAAAGTGTCTATATAGACAATAAAACAAGAGAACTATTAGGCAATGAAAAAGAGTTATTCAAGCCTAATCACATCTACCAAATGAAAGAAAATAAAGTAATGGAATGCATTGACTGCTAATCCACTGATTCAAAATTCACAGTAATTAGCAGAGCCCTCTGCCAAAAGTGAACAATCTGTGTAGTTAAAAATCGTGAAATAGCTCTATGACTGGCAAAAAAAACAAGATAGATAAAATAGCGTATCAACTGACCTGAATAAAAAAAGCTGTTCTAAAAATAGAACAGCTTTTATATTTTAGCTTATATGACTAAATTAATAAGTTCCTGATTGATTTTGAGCATCTTGAATCATCTTCTCATTTGCGCGAATACCAAACTCCACACGTCTATTCTGAGCTCTGCCAGATTCTGTATCATTTGAAGCTATAGGATCTGCAATTCCAAGACCATCAGTCTTAACACGCGATGCAGCGATACCCTTTTGCACTAAGTATTGCTTAACAGATGCTGCTCTCTTTTTTGACAAACTAAGGTTGTATTCTTCTCTACCTGTATTATCAGTATATCCGTAAATATCAATATAAGTATCAGGCTCATCCTTAAACACAATAATTAACTTGTCCAGGTTAGTCTTAGCTTTATCCGTTAAAGTAGCTTGGTTTAATGCAAAGTTCACAGAGTTTTCACCTAAGATTAATTTGATACCTTCACCTACGCGTTCAACTTGTGCGCCTGGTACAGTTTCTTCAATCTTGCGTGCTTGTCTATCCATATTATTTCCAATAACACCACCAGCAGCCCCTCCAATAACACCTCCAAGTACAGCACCTAAAGCACCGTTACCTCCTTTACCAAGGTTATTTCCAAGGATACCACCGATAATAGCACCACCTGCAGCACCAATAGCAGCACCTCTTTGTGTGTTATTAGAATTTTTTACAGAGTCACAACTTGTAAAGCCGATAGAAGTAGCAAGTAGCAAACTTGCCAAAGAATATGTTGCAATTTTTCTCATACCTATTACTATTAATTTCTAACAAATTTATACGTTACATCATACGTTTGTCCTCCTGCATAAAACTTATCCACTAATTCAAAAGAAGCAGCAGTTTGGTTTTTAACTTGCATAGAATAACCTGTAGTTACGTGTTTTGCTTTTACGCCTTCATCAATAAATTTGAATTCGAACTTACCTGCTGGAGATATAGTCCATTTAAAATCACTTTCAAAACTTGGACAACTTCCCCCTTTTGTCAAAGAGATATGGCCTGTATTATTATTTGATACAAACTTCCATTGACTACCAACAAAACAATCTGCATCAGCAATATTGAATGAATTTACTTTTACAAATTCACCACCAATTCGATTAACCTTTACAAGAGTCCATTCTCCTTTCAATCCAACTTGAGATTTAGAATCCATAGTCGGTTTACAAGAAACTACAGCTAAAGCAATAGCTCCCAAATAAAGTGCTTTTTTCATATCATTTTATTTTTTTCAAATTTTTCAATCACAAATTTACAAATAATCAAATAACAACAGACACATCTCTGCCAAATTGACACATTAATTTCCTTTGGTATCTTTTTTGTCTTTTGTACAAGCAAAATACGAACATTATATAACATATTAAATATAATATTATGACATCTGGAAAAATTAACGTTACCGTGGAAAATATTTTCCCACTTATCAAAAAGTTCTTGTATAGCGATCATGAAATTTTTTTAAGAGAGTTAATTTCTAATGCGACCGACGCGACATTAAAACTAAAACATTTAACTACAATAGGAGAAACTAATGTAGAATATGGTAATCCTATTATCGAAGTTAAAATAGATAAAGAAAATAAAAAACTTCATATTATCGACCAAGGACTGGGAATGACTAAAGATGAAGTAGAAAAATACATTAACCAAGTTGCTTTCTCTGGTGCAGAGGAATTCTTAGAAAAATATAAAGACTCAGCAAAAGATACAGGAATCATTGGCCATTTCGGTTTAGGGTTCTACTCTGCTTTTATGGTTGCTGATAAAGTAGAAATATTTACTAAATCATTTAAAGATGAGCCTGCTGCACATTGGACTTGTGATGGTAGCCCAGAGTACACTTTAGAAGCATGCGACAAAACTGAAAGAGGTACAGAAATTGTATTACACATCGCAGAAGACTCTCTTGATTTCTTAGAGGACTATAAAATCCGTGAATTATTAGTAAAATACAATAAATTCATGCCTGTGCCTATTAAGTTCGGTACGCATGAAGAAGGTGAAGGAGAGGATAAAGTAGAAGTAGATACTATTATCAATAATCCTAATCCAGCTTGGACAAAACAACCTTCTGATTTAAGTGATGAAGATTATAAAAACTTCTACCGAGAGTTGTATCCTACACAATTCGAAGATCCTTTATTCAACATCCACTTAAACGTAGATTATCCATTTAACTTAACAGGTATTTTATACTTCCCTAAGTTAAGTGCTGATCTTCAAATGCAAAAAGACAAGATTCAATTATATCAAAATCAAGTATTCGTAACAGATAACGTAGAAGGCATAGTTCCAGACTTCCTGACTATGTTAAAAGGAGTAATCGACTCTCCAGATATTCCACTGAACGTATCTCGTTCTTACCTTCAGGCAGATGGTAATGTGAAAAAGATTTCTAACTATATCACTCGTAAAGTAGCGGATAAATTAAAATCGTTATTTAACGAAAACAGAGAGGATTTCGAAAGTAAATGGAATGATATCAAAATCGTACTAGAATACGGTATGCTTTCTGAAGAGAAGTTCTACGAAAAAGCGGGAGCATTCATGCTTTATCCAACAGTAGATGACAAATTCTATACATTAGAAGAATTAAAAGAAGCTACTAAAGACAACCAAACGGATAAAGATGGCAATTTAGTAATCCTTTATGCATCCAACAAAGATGCTCAACATAGCTATATTGCTGCAGCGAAAGACAAAGGATATCAAGTATTACTATTAGACTCTCCTATCGTTTCTCACTTAATTCAAAAATTAGAAAGTGACAACGAAAAAATGACTTTCGTGCGTGTAGATTCTGACCACATCAATAACTTGATTAAGAAAGAAGATACTGAGATTTCTAAATTATCTGAAGATGAACAAAAATCATTACAAGAAATTGTAGAGAATATCGTACCTAAGGATAAATATACTGTAAAGCTTGAAGCTTTAGATAGCACAGCAGAACCGTTTATTATTACTCAACCTGAGTTCATGCGTCGTATGAAAGAAATGAGCCAGTCTGGCGGTGGAGGTATGTTCGGAATGGGTAATTTTCCAGAAATGTATAACCTTGTGGTAAACACCAACTCTCCACTTGCAACTAATATCATTGGTAATACGGATGAAACAACCAGAACAGAAAGTATCAAACAAGCGATGGACCTTGCCAAACTATCTCAAGGTTTATTAAAAGGGGAAGAACTTACTGCTTTCGTAAAAAGAAATTTCAACAATCTGAAATAAACAATAATACTTCCATAGAAGCCCATAACATTACTGTTATGGGCTTTTTTTGTTTTATAATGATACAACAAATGAATTAACAACTGTCCGATTTTTAGGGAAGTCTACACAGCCTTTTAGTGATAAACATAAACTTAGTTTGTTAGACCTATCTCAATCCATGCATCTAAGAAACTCCAAAAATCAATATCATACTTTGGTTCCTTATTAGTCCACCAAATAAGATACTTTGCTTCATCAACACTCTTTTCTATATCAACACATAGGTATCCTGCTCCTGCATTGTGAAATAAGTAATATGTTTTACTCAAATCAATATCTAATGTTTTAATTTCTTCTAAGATTCCCCACTCAGATTCATCTAGAAACTCTATCTTATCTAGAGGGAGAAAACCTAAACCACCACTTAAACTTTCATACCAACCATTATGTACATTCATATAATAAGCCCTAATATCTTCAGGTAGATTTTTCAAAAAGTCACTCTCCGTTATTGGCTCATTACCTTCATAAATCAGTACTTCATTGTTAATTTCAAAAACGTATACTATTTTAAACTTATTCAAATGTTGCACAATAAAAACATCTTTTAAACTGTTTTCAAGTAATGTATATGTTCTAGTAAGCTTTTCTTTATATATTAACCAATACTTTAATACTATTTCTTTTCGGTTAACAAACTCATTAGTTTTTAAAAGTTCATTCCATAAAGAATGTTCGAATACTCCTTTATAATTTTCCCCTAGAATAGTAGCATTCTTTAATCCATTTTCTATTAAAATCTTATTTAAATCCATTATTTCTTATTTAAAAAACAATCACTCTTCTATTCCTCCTTCTAAAGCACATTCTAAAATTATTTGAAAGAATAACTCATCGTCTGTTGTTTCTAATAACACTTCATCAAAGTTATCTCTTGGTCGAAAGCTAAATACTTTTGTCTCTATTTCTTGTACGAATAAGTAAAGGTCACTATCCGCATAAAAGATAAACTTTGCAAAATCTTCATCAGTGTGCCAATTTAAGTTGGAATCTATGATTCCGCTTAAAAAAACATCATCATATCCAATTATTAGAGCTGTTTCTGAGCCATACAAGAATACCCCGTTTTCATTAAACCCATTGGTTATTTGTAAAATATTCTTATAGATTTCGGATAAGTTAACACTAAATTGTTCAGTAAATAGTTTGTCTAATTCACCTAACTGTTTATTAGATACAAATGGTTGAATAACTTCATTATACTCACTCTTAACCTTTACAAGATCATTGATTAATTCATTAATTTGTTTCATGTTACTTTATTTTAAGGATAAACATTCCTTTTCATTATGTATCAACTAACTGTTTTACTTTCCCCTGCAGACATTCCTTTTTTATCCTATTTTCACAGACCTTACACCATAAGTATGGATATAAAATTATGTTTTTTTTGAAGGTTATTAATTCTGTTTAAAATAAAAGCCCAAAATTATAATCTTCAGAATCTATGTATCAAATGGGTTAATCATCCTATTAAATTCCTCTTCAAATGATAAAATAACATTAATATTACATACAAGTTTAAATTCATAAAGATTATTTTAATTATTCATTGTCATCAAATTATATATAGCTTCACTTTTATAACCTCCTTTTTCAGGAAGTTTATCCTCAAAATCACAACAAGCTATAGCACAAATATTGTTTGACCAATACTTTTCTAATAACAGTGTGCTATTATATATATCATCTAAAGAATAGTCAGTTTCCTTATAGTAGGCTAAAACAATAGTAAAGTATAAGAATCCATCTGGGAAAATTTGTTTTTTCACACTATCCCTATCTGAATTTAATTCTATCAATAGATCAAAATCTACATTTCTTCTTAAATTTACTTCTGAAACTAAATATTCTACTTTATTTATATCACTACAGTTGATATAAATTTCTATTATCAATTTATCCATGTTTAAACTATTGGGGTAAAAA